>JALTEE010000056.1 GCA_027007865.1 bacterium | reverse complement strand
TTTTTGGCACTATAAAACAAAAAAATATAAATTCATCTAAAAATAAAAAATTGGAGCAATTAAAAGCTTTATTTCCTGATAAAAGCGATAATGAATTGATAAAAGTTTTAGAAATTTTGTCATAATGTTATAAAGTATAATATATGATATTTAAAGATTTTATAAAAAATGCCTTGCAATTTTCAGTAATTTAGGCTGCGAAAATACAATATCTTTCACAATTTTCGGTATATTAAGCGCAGTCCATTTTCTCTTCGATAGTTGTTTCCGCAAAAGAACAGCAATTTCATCGAATTCATCATCCCTCAATTTTAAAATTCCTCTTCGCAGTCTCGCATATAGGTCGAGTTGTTTCCCTAACGCTCTATGCCATCTTCTATCGTATTCCAAAATAACTTTTTTATATCCGCTGTTGAAAAATTCCGCAATTGTCTCCGCTGCGATTTTTCCCGAAAGCAGTGCCACATCGATTCCCGAGCCACTGATTGAATTTGTCATTTTTCCTGCATCGCCAACGAGGAGAAGATTTTCTCTGCCGAGAGGCTTATATCGCATCGTCGTTGGAACAACGCCGTCTCTCCGCTCGATTATTTTATAATGAGAAAATCGTGATGATAAAAACTTTTTCAAAAAAGTCTGCGGCGAAATTTTCGTCATAGCGGGGACAATTCCCAATCCCACATTTGCAAGATTTTCCCCTTTTGGGAAAACCCACGCATATCCGCCAGGAGCAATTTTGTGCCCCCAATAAAATTCTGGGATTTTATCGACTACTTCATCAGATTGGAGCAGCACTTGTGCGCAGGTTTCGATATCGGTGAGACTCGTTTTTCTATTCGGGAATGCCCATCGGTTAGAAATTCCACCGATGCCGTCCGCACCGATAAAATATTTTCCGCGCAACTCGAAAAAATTGCCATCGCGTTCTATTAGTATTTTCTCGGCAGATTCTTCACCGATAATTTCGACGGCGCGAGTATTTATAAAGATTTCCGCACCTTTCGAACTCGCAAACTCTGCGATGTCGCTTTCCATCGCAGGTCTATCGAGGACAAAACCCGCTGCGGGATGGTCAACAAAAATTTCTATTCCGGCGGGCGAAACTATGAGTGCGCCTTCAATTGTGGTAGAAATCCAGTTTTTTTGCGGTTCGAAAACTTTTGTCAATCCTTCGGTTGAAATTCCCTCTGCGCAAGCAACGGGAATGCCGAATTTTTTACGACGCTCTATCAAACAAACCGAAAGCCCTGCGTTCGCAGCAAAATATGCAGCAGAAAGTCCGCCTGGTCCGCCACCGATGATAACCACATCGAATTGCATCACTTTGTCAGGGTGGCTTCTTTCTGATGATGACTCGATTTTGGCAAATCGATTTTCATCGAAATGGTCGCTGTTCGATATTGCGCCGACAGGACAGACTTTTTCGCAGAGTCCGCACAGTGTGCAGGTATTCGGGTTTATGACAGCGCTATTTTTCCCCTGCGCAATCGCATCGACAGGGCAAATCGGAATGCATCCCCAGCATTTTATACATTTTTGACGATTTACAGAAAACATTGCTACGAAAGCCCTTTCCAAAGATAGACAATTCCGATGACTATAAACAAAGCGCCAGCAGCAGTCTGAACAATTTTCTGCGGGATAAATTTCCCCATAGCAGCGCCGACGATTGCCCCTATTGCAGTTATGACCACGAGTGCAGCAGATGCACCGATGAATGTCGCAACAGGTTTCCCTGATGCAGCGAAACCAAGAACCGCAAATTGTGTCTTATCGCCGAGTTCCGCTACGAAAATCGCTCCGAAAATTTTCAAAATGTTTGCTATCATAAATTACCTCGATTTTTATTTCGATACATAGATTTATCCGCACGCACAAGGATGGAATCGACACTATCACCTTCTTTGTATTGCGCTACTCCTACACTTACGGTGAGATTTGTGAGTTTTTGGAAATTTTGCAATGCAGATGCAATATGTTTTTCAGCATCGTCAAAATTGCGGCTGAACACGGCGACAAACTCGTCACCGCCATATCTTGCGACAAATTCATCATCATGCAAATCTTCCTGCAAAATCTTCGCAAGACCTTTCAGCACAGAGTCCCCAGCAAGATGGCCAAATTCATCATTGTATTTCTTAAAATTGTTCACATCGAAAAATGCAATTATTATAGATTTTGGGTGCATTGCGATAAATTCCTGCAATGTTTCTCGTAAAAACTGGTGGTTATAAATTCCTGTGAGCGGGTCGTTCACTGATAGGAGATACATTTCCCAAAATATTTTTCGCTGACGCTCCCAGATATAAATTCCAAATCCTATTAGAAGGATAAACGGCAGGAAAAAGCGCAGCAAATGCCAAGGGGTTTCGAAACTCAATGAAAGCGCATCTTCTAAAAATAATGCACCAAAAGTAATCAAACACGCCCAGATTATAAAAAATCCGAAGTGAGCGGAACCCGGTATTTTTTTCCTTTTCGATTTGAACATTCTTTATATTAACCGACAGGTATAACGATATCGCGCAATTCTTTGGGCAGTTCGTTCGTTATGATTTCTGTGCTGTTTTCTTTAATTATAACATCGTCTTCGATGCGGACACCGCCAAAACCTTCTATATAAATTCCCGGCTCGATTGTAACGACCGCATTTTTGGGTATCGGTTTTTCGTTGTGATAACTTATCATCGGAAAGTCGTGGACAACAAGCCCCAATCCGTGTCCGAGGCTATGACCAAAATTTTCGCCGAAACCTGCATCGTCGATGATATTTCTCGCAATACCATCGATTTCTTTGCCTGTCATTCCCGCTTTTGCAGTGTCGATTGCTTTTTCTTGTGCACTTAGAACCGTCTGATAAATCTTTTTAAATTTTTCATCAGGACTGCCGAGGAAAAATGTCCGCGTTATATCGGAAGCATATCCTTCATAGGTAGCGCCGTAATCGATGGTTACCATCTCGCCGACATCTATCGATTTGTCGGATGGGAGACCGTGCGGCAGCGCAGCGCGCCAGCCCGAAGCGACTATCGTGTCAAACGATGGCTTTTCGCTGCCCTTTTTCTTCATTCGATATTCGAGTTCTGCCGCGAACTCTTTTTCGGTAATACCGGGACGAAGCAATGGCAGGGTTTCCGCGAGAGATTCCATCGCTATTTTTGCCGCTTGACGAATGTTCTCTATTTCATACGGCTCTTTTTGTGCCCGCATTTCCGCAAGCGGCGCTTTTACTGGTATCAAATTCGATTCGACAAATTTTGCGCCGAGTCTACGATACAGGTCGTAGTTCGTATTATAGGCATCGAAACCGATGAACTGCCCCTCTCTTACGAGGTTTTCATCTTTTATTATGTCGGTATAACTTTTATCCTTGTCGGTGATAAAAATTTCCGCTTTTTCGCCTACTTCTTGTTCTGCCTGCGTTTTGTATCTAAAATCGGTTATGAACACATTTCGTTCCTTCGATATCCATAAAACTCCGGCGGAACCGCTAAATCCCGATAAATAGCGGATATCAGTGTTATGAGTTATCAGAAATGCGTTGAGATTTTTTTCCTCGATAATGTTGAGGAAGTGCTCTATTCGTTGCATCGTTTCACCTCTCGTTTTATTTTAAAAAGTTTTTCTGCGCAAAATATAGTGATTTTCTAAAATACGATTAGTTTTTTAT
>JALTEE010000055.1 GCA_027007865.1 bacterium | reverse complement strand
ATGCACTGCGGTTTCGGTTTCGAGCGGGTTCTTCAGCGCATCGGGAAATGTCCACGATTCGGTCGAAAAATGGTTGTTGCCTTCGATAATCCCTTTCGCAAAAGCGATAAGGTCGCCTTGGAGGAAATGATGATAATTCTCATTCATAATAACCTCCTCGAAATGTTTTGGTTCACATCTCAATCCGATTATGAATAAATTATATACATTTGTAAATAAAAGAAAAACTTTTGTAAAATTCTAAAAAACTTTTGCTTTAAACGATTTTCCAAATGTTTCGAGTGATTTTCCAATTACTTCAAAGAGGTTTCCAATTGCTTTGGATAGGTTTCCAAATGCTTCTAACGATTTTACAATTGCTTCGAGCAATTTTCCAATTATTTCGAAGAGGTTTCCAATCGCTGCAGATAGATTTCCAATTGTATCAAAGGGATTTCCAAATGCTTCGAGCAATTTTCCAAATGTATAGAATTATTTTCCAATCGCATTTTTCGTCTCATCCAACGGATTATGCAAATTGGCAATGAGCGGGAATGAAATGGCAGGGGCGATTCGCAAATCGTATATTTTCACATCGACCCCGCCCTCTGGATTCCCGTTTGCACGGGAATGACAAAACAAAATGTGAGAATGACAAAACAAAATGTGAGAATGACAAAACAAAATGTGAGAATGACAAAACAAAATGTGAGAATGACAAAACAAAATGTGAGAATGACAGAATAGAATGTGGGAATGACAAACGGGGTGCGGTGTCATTCCCAACTCGATTGGGAATCCAGATGAGGGATTGTATTTCCGTATTTCCATTCTATCTCAAATACACAATCCGTTTGGTCGTCGTTTGTCCGTCATTCATTGTTGCTCTTATGAGATATATCCCCGTTGCGCTCGATTTGTCGGGTTGCCAGATGAATGTGCGGGTAGGGGCGTATGGCATACGCCCTTTGTCTATTGGGCGAACGCTGTTCGCCCCTACAATATTTGAATAAACAACATTCCATTCCCCCGCAAATCGTATATCTCGATTATGGCTTACCTGCGAAAGAAATGTAGTCCACTTCAAAAGTGGTCTACATCTTACTTAGTTTGAATTGTGATTGACAGGATTACGAACCGCTTGAAATCCTGCAAATCCTGTAAATCCCGGTTCGATGTTTGTTTTGCATTACCACAAAAGATATGTCAGGATTCGACATCTGCGCTGTAAATCGTAACGCGATTTCTACCTTTTCGTTTCGATACATACAGCGCTGTATCTGCTCTTCGCAGCAGTTCTTCGTCATCTGCTACATCGTCGGTGAGAACTGCAATCCCGATGCTCGCAGTGATATGCTCGTTTCGGGTTCCTTTTTCTCCCATAAATAACGCTTGCGAAATTCTTCGGCACAATCTTTCCGCAACATCCTGCGCCTCGAACAAATCGGTATCTGTAAGTATCATAACGAATTCGTCGCCGCCGTATCTTGCACCGAGGTCTCCCGAACGAATAAAACCGCGAACAATATCCGCAATTTCCATAAGCAGTTTATCGCCTGCAGGATGCCCGTAGGTGTCGTTGTATCGTTTGAAATCGTCCAAATCCATAGATATAAGAGACATTTCCGCCTCTTCGCTCCGATGTTTCGATATGTATATAGGCAATTGCTCGATGAAATAACGGTAGTTGCGTAATTGTGTCAGTTCGTCTGTGATGGCGAGTTTTTCAAGTTGGTGATTTTTTTGCGAGAGTTCATCTGCGGTGCGCTGAAGTTTTTCTTCGAGAAGCCTGAACTCCGTAACATCGTCCACGATTGTGAGTAGTCTTTTAACTTGTTTTCCCTCATCGGATATCGGGATTATTTTTGTCTGCGTGAAGCGTCTCTTTCGGTCGGATGCTATGTAAGTTTCCTCGGTTTCGCGGCTGGTTTTTGTTTTCATAACTTCTCGATATACTTCTTCGAGATGCAGGTCGCGCAGGAATGGCACGACTTCGAAAAGATTTCTGCCGATTGCTTTTCCTTTAACTTCATATAAATTATAAAAAACAGGTGATGCAGAGAGTATCGTGAAACGCGAATCCACAAGAAATATCGCTTTATCAACAGTATTTAGTATATCTTGATTGATGCGATTGTTAGCGATAAGTTCGCCGAGAATCGAACGGATATAGAGCGATTGAGATACCGAAATTCTGAAAGATTCGAGAAGTTCCGCTTGAATACTACTTCCCTTATCTTCGGGGATAACGATACAGGCGAAAAACTTCTCCTTAGTGGAAAGCGGAATTACGATAAAATTCTCGAATGGATGTATCGATTTTATAGAATGTATAATAATAGTCCATTGGGGAGCAATTGCGGAAAATTTTGATACAGGCAGAATAATATGTCCGCTCAATTCGCTCAAATCCAAATCATCGATAATTGTGGGCAGTGGTATCTGTGCGATATCTATTCCCGAAGAACGAAGTTCCTCCGTAATTCGATAGTCATCTATAAAAGAATATCCAGGTATAAGTTCATTGCTCTTTTTATTATAAATCCATTCCATCGCAAATGGAGCGTTGTATAAAGATTTTGCGGATTCTGCTATCCGTGGAGTAACATCGGTATTTATATCGACAGTCAATAATTCTTGGGCAAATTTTAATATATAATCGAGTTTTTCACGCTGAAAATTCGCTACAGTCAGGAACTTTTTCTGTTGCTCGATTATGCTTTTTCGTTCTGCGAGCCGCAAAGTTGCAAATACGCCTACCAATGCCAGCAATAGCGCGAGTATCGAAGAAATAATGATTTTTTTCTTTAGTGGGACAAAGGACGAAAGCGCGATATTTTTCTTAACATCTATTCCGAGAACCCAGCGCTCGAAACCGATACGCTCGCAATACCAGCACAGAATATGCACTTTATTATCCATATCCATATATGTGAGAGAACCGCTGTTTTTAGTGGGGAAATTGGATAGAAAATTCGATAGATTTTGGTCTGTTATGTTGGAATACACTTCATCAAGTCGTTTCCCGAAATGATATTTGGGATGGCAGAGGATTTTTCCATTTGCATTTGCAAGCCAGACAACCTCGTCAGGATTTTTTGAAATGGGAGCGATAAATCTGGATTTCAAACTATCGAATGCGATTATCGCGGCAATGGAGCCTGTGAAAATAGAATCGTTTAATAATGTCGGGATGTGAATGACAACTGCATCGAATCCCTGAACGATTTTAAGTGGTCCGCCGATAACAGGCTGATGACTTTTAAGCAATCGCTTAATATGTTCCTGATATGTTATATCAGTTCCCTCATATTCGGAATATGGAATGGTTATGCGTATTTTTCCTGTCGAATCGACTCTGGTGATACTTGCGATGATGTTATTTGCTGATTTGAAAAGTGTTTGCATCATTTCTCTAGTAGCGGGCTCGTCGAGTTTTTGAATCTTTGGAAATGCTGCTAAATATTGAACATAATCCTGTGCACTTGCCACAAGACTCTGAATGCCGTGCAGTGTTTCCTGCGCGATAACCAGTTTCCCCGTTTGAAATTCCCGCATAGCCATATGCTCAGCCCCGGAGAGAATTCCATGGGCAATCAAGACAACGAGTATCGCAAGAAGAATATAAAAGATTATAGCGTATGTGGTGGAAGACCTGTGCAATGCCACTCCTATTTTTGTGAAAACCTATATAGAATATAA
>JALTEE010000054.1 GCA_027007865.1 bacterium | reverse complement strand
GTTGGGGAGTTATGGTTGCGCTCGGTTTTGCGCTTGGAATGTGGGTTTCGGTTCGCAGAGCCAAAAAGGTCGGTTTTCCCGAAAAGCACATCTTCGATATGTCCATAGCGCTCATTATTGTAGCGATTCTCGGGGCACGGCTGTGGTATGTTCTCACACATATCAGCGAATTCAGCGGGAACTGGCTCGATGTAATAAATCCATTTCAAGGCGGTGGTTTCGGCATCGCTGGAATGGCAATGGTCGGCGGAGTGATCGCAACAATCATAACTGCGGCGCTGTTTTGCATTATTCGCAAAATCAATTTCTTCGAAATCAGCGACATCATAGCACCGACATTCCTACTCGGAATGTTCGTCGGAAGATGGGGATGTTTCCTCAATGGATGTTGCTTCGGCAGAGAAAGCAGTATGCCGTGGGCGGTTATATTTCCCGTTAATAGTCCTGCAGGCAGTGTGTTTCCACACACCTATATTCATCCGACAGAACTGTATGAATCGTTTATCGACCTATTCTTTTTCCTGTTGATTATAGCGTGGGAAAAGCGTGGCGGAAAAAGATTCATCGGGCATTCGTTCTGGATGACATTTTTCTTATATGGTCTCGGCAGAGCAATTGTAGATTACTGGCGATGGTATGAGCCACAGGAAATACTCGTGCGTTATCTCGGCGGAAATCTTTCGATTCACGGAGCAATAGCGCTGGCGCTTGCACTTCTTTCACTGGTTGCTATGGCATTCCACATCGGGGAACCGATGGCACAAAAGAGCGCGAAAAAAACGAGTAGAAAGAAAAAGTAAAACCATTTGGAATTCATTCTTGCTATAATATTCTGCACCGAAATGAAAAAACTGTTAGCGCAGAACAAAGAAGCGAGAACAAAATTTTGTCGTGCGAAATGTTCGACCTATCGATAGAATTTAAAATCTAAAACAATGATAGTTACTGCGTCTCGTTGCGAACTCGATAAAAAATGCCGCTCGAATTTTTGAAAAATATATGGCACGATTTTTTGGATTTTGTTTTTCCACCACAATGCCAGTTGTGCGGGAAACCATCGCAATCTGTATTGTGCTCCGATTGTGCATCATCGTTAGAATTATTGAATGATGGATATTGTTTGGTTTGCAATGGTGCAATTTCCGCCGATGAATCGAAATGCAATCGAAAGCATAGGGGGAATGGCAATTATATCGATTTTGTGCGCCCGCTCGCTCCGTTCGATTCGCCGCACAGACAATTGATTCATTTGCTAAAATATTCTGGTGTAACCGACATCGCAGATTTTTTCGGCGAGCAGATTGGCGATTTAGTCGAGAGTGAACGGCATTTTTTGCAATATGATGCATTTATTCCTGTGCCGCTTCATAAAAATCGGCACAAGGAGCGGCGATACAATCAAGCGGAGCTCATCGCCAATGCCGCATCGAAGAAATCTGCGAAACCAGTGTTGACCGATGTCGTTCGGCGAGTGAAACAGACGAAATCGCAGACGAAACTTTCCGCAAGTGAACGAAAGATAAATGTCAGCGGGGCGTTCGCTGTGGAAAAACCCGATGAAGTATATGGTCGCTCATTCATAATCATAGACGATGTCGTTACGACTGGCGCAACGACAAACGAAATCGCAAAGGAACTACACAAAGCGGGAGCGAAAAGAATTTGCGCAATTTGCATCGCTCACCCGCAAAACGACGAATCGAATAAATATCGAATATGAAAATTCTCGCAATCGACACAAGCACAGATTTTTTAAGCGTCGCAGTATGGAACGACGAAACGATTTTCGAAATCACAACGCTGGCGCCGAAAAAGCATTCTGAACTGCTCGATAAATTCATAGAAATGGCGCTTCAATACTCGAATTTTGTTGTGCAGGATATCGACTGCATAGCGCTTGCAATCGGTCCGGGTTCATACACGGGATTACGCATCGGCGTCGCATTTGTTCAAGGATTTTGCGCCGTCACGGAGGCAAAAATAATCGCTGTCGATTCGCTGCTCGCACAAGCAGGACGATATGCGCCGTCGAACATTTCCGTAGCCGCAATATCCGATGCGAGAAGTGGACATATATATGGGGGAATTTTCGATGTGCGAGAAAATCCAACACCGATAATCGAATCGGCACGATTGAAAATCGAAGACTTCGCTGTGAAACTTTCATCGCGAGGACAAGTGATATTATGCGGCTCCTATGCAGAAAAATTCTACGCACAATGGAACAATCTCGTTCACGGAACAGAATTGATAATTCCGCAGGATTGTCGGCGAACTTCCGCTTCTGTCGTGGCAAAAATCGCATCCAGAAAAGCGGGCAGAAATGAATTCATCTCGCCAGAAAATTTAGAACCGAAATATCTTTTCGAATTCAAACCAGGCGTTCGAAAACGAAAACCGATAATATGACAGGCGGAACGCTTTGGTGGTTGGGTGTGATGTTGGGCGATTGGTCAAGCGGAACGCTTAGGGAGGAGACCGGGGAATGTTGGGCAAATGGTCAAGCGGAACGCTTGTAATTTTCAATTTCACGAACAATATTAAAGCCGTATGGTTCACGCCAATATTAGCAACAGCCAGGAGCGTTCTAACGAGCCGCGAAGCGTGATGGTCAAGCGGAACGCTTGTTAAAAATTCCAACCTAATGTTATTGTAGTGCGCATACGATTATAATCGCGCAATTTCGGTATATCCGGATTATATTCGCTGCGAGCATCTCGCTGAAAATATTCTGCGGAAGTTTTTGTCCACAAATTATCCGTGATGAATATTTTCGCAGCGGGTTTTATCGAGAAAACGTTTTCGTCTCTGCCGAGATGCAGCGGGTCAGTGGAATACGGCTTTGTCGATACATATACTCTATGGAAAATTGCGAAGTCCAAATCGAACTCTGTTTGTATTGAATGAATTTTGCTGTCGTATCCGAGCGATGTGTAAAATTTATCCTGCTCGTAAGAAATGTCCGATTCGTCGGAAGTTTCTTTGCTTTCTCCATCGCGGTCGTATCCTCGCGCGTCGCTCGTGTAGAAATAATATCCGATTTCGGATTTGAATGGAACATATTTCGCAGCGAATATTCCGAAAGCGTTTCTCTGCGAATCGTATTCCGGGAAATAGTCGTTGTATCTGGCGAATCGGTATTCATATTTTCCGCCGATATAAATTCCGAAAAATGTTCGCTGTCGCAGTTCTATTTTTGCGGTGCTGCTCCAATAACTCGCCCATTTCGTAGAATCCGTATCGTCGTCTAAATACGCACGGCTGGCGTATTTTGGAATGTATGTGCCCGAAATTTTCAATCGAGTATTTTTTCGGCGAACGGCAAAATCGAACGCACAATATAGATAGTCCTTGTATCCGTTGCTGATGTATATGTTGTGTATTATCATGCCACTTCCATCGAGATTTATCCCTGAAATCCTGTTTTTCCACTTCAATATCGTGCCTGTGCGTATTATACCGTCGTCGGATGTATCGAGCAAAAAATCTTTTTCGCCTGTAGAAAAACGAGCGAGGTCGTAATCGGACAGTTTGCATATATTGGAATCGTATCGAAAGCCCGAGAAAATCGCGCCTGAAAAGCCGCCGTATGCAATGCTGACCAGCGAAACAAATACGACTATTATATATGCAAATTTCATTACGGACTCCAATGTATTGTTGTATATAAATTATGATTTCAAAAAATT
>JALTEE010000053.1 GCA_027007865.1 bacterium | reverse complement strand
ATCTTTATAGAACTCTAAATTTAGAAGATTTCGGAGAAGATATTATGAAAGTTTTGATAATCGGTGGTGGCGGCAGAGAGCACGCACTTGCGTGGAAAGTTTCGCAGAGCAAATATGTTGATGACTTGTTTGTCGCCCCCGGAAATGCAGGTATCGCTGAAATTGCAAAAGTTATCGATATTCAGCAGAACGACATTCGTGCACTTGCGAGTTTTGCAGAGCGAAATTCTGTCGATTTAACGATTGTCGGTCCCGAAGAGCCTCTCGCAAATGGGATTGCGGATTATTTCGCAAAGCGAGGACTTTCTCTATTTGGTCCATCGCAGGAGGCTGCAAAAATCGAATCGAGCAAGGTGTTTTCAAAGGAGTTTATGAAGCGGTTTCATTTGCCAACAGCAAGTTTTGTGGTTTTCGACGATCCGGAGCAAGCTGTTCATTTTGTCGAACAACACGATTTTCCAATTGTGATAAAAACCGATGGACTCGCGGGTGGCAAAGGTTCTATTGTTGCACACAATATCGAAGAGGCGCGGGACGCAATTGTTCATATGATGATAGAACGCACATGGGGTGATGCAGGAAAAACCGTCATTATCGAAGAATTTCTCGATGGAATCGAAGCATCGGTTCTCGCTATAACAGACGGAGAAAAAATAACGGTTCTCAAACCTGCACAGGATTATAAACGCGCCTACGATGGAAATGAGGGACCGAATACAGGCGGTATGGGTGCGATTTGTCCTCATCCCGCAGTGGACGAAAATACATTGAAGTCTATTGTGGATCAAGTTCTGCTTCCCACTGTGAACGGGTTGCGATACATCGGTGCACCTTTCAAAGGAGTGCTATATGCTGGTGTTATGATGACAAAGCGCGGACCGAAGGTGCTCGAATTCAACTGTCGATTTGGCGACCCCGAAACGCAAGCGATATTGCCGCTTTTGAAAAGTGACCTTGTAGAAATTATCCTGTTTGCGCTGGAAGGGAAAGCTGATGAAGCGGATGTGATTTGGCATGACAAGTGTGCGGTCGGTGTGGTTGTGGCTTCGGGTGGATACCCAAAACGATACAAGAAAGGGTATCAAATATCGGGGCTCGATGGCTTTTCGCCTCGCGAAAACAACAATTGTATTGTTTTTCACGCAGGAACAGCGCGAAGAGGCGACGCAATTATTACCAACGGCGGAAGAGTGCTAAATGTAGTGGGAATCGGAGATAATGCTGACAGTGCTTCAAAAAATGCTTATGCTTGTGTGGACAGAATCGAATTTGAAAAAGCATTTTATCGCTCTGATATAGCGGCGGAATATATATAGTTAATAACCAACAACAAACAGGAGGGATGTATGAAAATTGCAAGGCTAATCCTAATGTCTGCATTTTTAGCGGCATTTGTTGTGCTGTTTCCGCTGGGATGCAGTAGCAACGACAATGGAAGTGGAGGTGGCGGCGGTTCGCAGACTTTGACTGCCACCGATTATATGTCCTTTGTTATCAATGCCCACTGGCAGTATGAAGATTCATCTGCCACAGGAATCGACACTTCCACAACAGACATTATTGGAACAACAGAAATGATGGGATACACATCCTATATTTTCGTCGATGCAGATGGCGAAAATGATACATTTTTTATGCAGAGCAGGAGCGATGGAATATATCAAGTTGTGCTACCTGGCACCGGAGGATTATTACGCAGTATGAATACGACGCAGTTCGAAGACACTATGGTTATTAAGATAATGCCTGCTACATTTGACATCGGCGACTCATGGACTGTTTATACTATGGATACGACATACGAAGAAACGACATATAGATATAGTATCCAAGTGGAAGCTGTAGCGCAGGCACAAGGAATAGAAACTGTGATTGTTCCTGCGGGAACATTCGACAACTGCCTAAAACTGCTCTATACCTGGTCGATGTCTACGGTGGTTGTTTCACTGTCGAATCCCACAGACACGCTTTATAACAGCGATGATGAATCCGAAAGCACGATGTGGCTTGCCCCCAATATTGGGAATGTGCAAAGTAGCAGTGTTGACCATGATTCTCTTTCCACATCCGTGCTAATTTTATACAGTGGGGTAGCAAAATAATTTATCGATGAAATTCCTTGACTGAAATGCTGGCAAGGATAAATTGTATGAATTTTCATAAGGGACGTATTCCAACTAATCGAAACGCCCCTGTGAATCTGCATATCAAAATATATTACAATGCGCATCGAACAAAACATAGACGACCTTCTGGGATACCGCAACGACATCTTCGGACGCCCACGGTAATGAATTCAATTCATTATCTGGTAAACTACATCTATTTTAAAAATGTCTTTACTTAATCAAAGAAAAGGAGAAACTATGCGCAGCAATAGCCTAACAAAAGAACAGGTCGATGCAATCAAGCCGAAGGATGTGCACAGCGTCCTATCGCGAACTATGCTCACTGACGGTTTTCCAATCGTTGTGGACTTGAAAAAAAGTCAGGGAATGTATCTTTACGATTCCCGTGAGGATAAATATTATCTCGATTTTTTCAGCTATTTCGCATCCTGGGCTTTGGGACATAACCATCCAAAAATGGACACACCCGAATTCAACGAGAAAATTGCATTCGTATCGAAACAAAATCCATCCAATTCCGATTTATACACGGTCGAGATGGCGCAGTTTATCGCTACTTTCGAGCGTGTCGCTATGCCCGACAAATTTGAACATCTTTTCATCATTGCAGGTG
The DNA here is from genome assembly GCA_027007865.1 of bacterium. Classification (GTDB taxonomy): domain Bacteria; phylum UBP14; class UBA6098; order B30-G16; family B30-G16; genus JAGHAI01. The sequence continues at coordinate 979 of JALTEE010000053.1, read as the reverse complement.
GAGCGCTCGCCGTGGAAAACGGGCTCAAAACCGCATTCGACTGGAAAGTGAGAAAGAATATTGCCGCAGGAAAAGGCGAGAAGGGATACAAAGTGATATATTTCGAGGATGCATTCCACGGGCGCACAGGATATACACTCACTCTCACAAATACATTCGACAAGAATAAAACGAAATTCTTTGCGCAGTTCGATGATTGGTATAAAATCGAGAATCCAAAAATCACATTCCCACTCGAAGGACAGAATTTAAAAGATGTCGAAGAAGCAGAAAAACGCGCTACAGAACGAATTAGAGAAATCTTGGATAAAGAGAGCGACGATGTTGCAGCAATTGTAATCGAGCCGATTCAAGGCGAAGGCGGAGACAATCACTTCCGCTCAGAATTTTTTAAACAACTTCGCATCATCGCTGACGAATACGATGTAATGCTCATTTTCGATGAAGTCCAATCAGGGTTGGGAATGACAGGGAAAATGTGGGCTTATGAACATTTTGGAATAGTTCCCGATATTGTTGCATTTGGTAAAAAAACGCAGGTGTGCGGAATTATGGTTACAGACCGCGTGGACGAAGTGGAAGATAATGTATTTAGCGTTTCGTCGCGCATAAATTCTACATGGGGTGGAAATTTGACGGATATGGTGCGCTCACAGAGAATTCTCGAAATCATCGAAGAAGATAATCTCGTTGAAAATTCGGCAACTGTGGGTAAATATCTGCTCGAAAAATTGCAATCGCTCGGCGAAGAATTCCCAGAAATTATGTCCAATATCCGTGGCAGGGGATTGATGTGCGCTTTCGACCTGCCATCTATGGATGCACGCAATAAATTCCGAAGCGCAGCATTCGAGCGAGGACTTATTGTGCTGCCGTGTGGCGAAAAGACAATCAGATTCCGACCTGCACTAATTTGCCAGAAAGACGATGTGGACAAAGCAGGCGCAATTTTGTTCGATGTCTTGAAACAAATGTGATT
>JALTEE010000052.1 GCA_027007865.1 bacterium | reverse complement strand
TTAGGTAATTAAATCTAAAAAATATTATGAACAAAGTCATCGAGGAAATATTCGAGGTTCCATATAAGGATTTGAGAACGGAACTTCAGCGACTTTCAATCGAGTTCAATGTTCGTCCGCCGCAAGAAATAGCAGAGCAACTTATCTATGCCGATGCTGTCTATCGATATCCAAATGCCGAAGAATTTTCGAAAAAGGCACCAAGTCAACTACTACAAGTCTCAAAATTAAATAAATTGATAAAAACACTCGAAAAAATAAAGAAGGTTGTGGAGGAAAAGGACGAACTGCACAGAATGGCTGTTTTCCTCGGTTCCATCGCATATCCACCGCGAAATGTCCGAATCGGATTTATGGCGAGGTCGTTAAAAGAGGCAACGCCACACGCACTGTTCAGAAGCCCGCACCGTATCGAAGAAATGAAAGAGCAGTTCGAAACCCTACTCGCCGCATATATATCCGAATATCTCAAATTTCACGCAGAAATTAACGAAAAATTGCTCGATTTGAAGGACAAAGTGTATGAAATCGAAAAAAAGATAACAGTTATGCGGAAACTTCAAGATATACCGCAGATGCATAGATATTGTTCCGGTGGCGAAATAATGAATATCGAATTTAATGTTAAAAATATGTTGCCCTGCGAACACTCGCCGACTGTCGAAGAAGTGGCAAAATATTTTTTCTGTCCCAAATGCCACAGAACATTTATGGACGAGGGATTAGTCTCGATTTTACTCGACACTGCGGAAAAATGCGATAGGGCATTCGATAAATGTGTGAATGAACTTTCAAAGCAACTTTCGCAAAAGATTGTGCAGACCGAGGACGATGCGATGAAATCGATAATCGATGCCGTCTCCGTTTCCGATTTGTCGAAACTCACAAATATTCTATCAGACGAACTCATAGAAAGAATAAAACTCGCTCTGGTGGCATAAATTGTTGTAAAAATGCTGGTCGAGCAATGATAGCCGAAGCGTCTCGCTTCGGTGTTTTTTTAATTTTTGATATCGAATAAATATTATTGAATTTATCGCAAAATTTCATTTATATTGATGAACAATGTCATCTCGATTTAGACAATACGCACGAGTTGCGGTGGATGCGCCGATATTCGACCTTTTGACATACGGCATTCCCGATGAATATGTCGGAACCATTGCGACCGGCTGGCGCGTTATGATTCCGCTGCGAAAGAGACTCGCTACCGGCTTCGTAATCGACATTACACAAAAATTAGCCGATGAAAAGATGCGGATAAAACCTATCGCCGATGTCCCCGATAACGAACCGATATTTTCTGAAAATCTTTTGAAATTGTGCAAATTCATTGCGCACTATTATATCGCTCCGCTCGGCGAAACGATGGCGATGGCGCTTCCGAGAGGCATCGGAATCGGAACAAGGCAAATCGTCTTTCTTGTGCAAAAACCGGACAATATTCATCTAACACCGACACAGGAGAAAATCATTTCCCTTCTCGAGCAAGGTTCGCTCGACATTATGAAACTCGTTGAAAAAGTTGGACGAAGTGGTGCGCTCCGGAATGTGTCTATACTCGAACGGATGGGGATCATCGGCAGGAACTATGAGTATAAAACTCAATCGCCGCCGAAAACGGTTGAAATCGCATCTCCCGCAGCGGATGTATCTCCCGATTTTGTCGCCAACCTGTCGAAGCGCGCACCGAAACAGGCAGCAATTCTACGATACCTGCTTACAAAAGGTCCCACCGTCGCCTCGCATCTGAGAAAAATGTTCGGTGCGGAATCGGTCAGAACACTTGTGAATAAAAGTTTTATCGTAATTGAAAAGCGCGAAATCCTCCGTAAAAGCGAAGGCTGGCTCACATCGAGAAGTGAAATCGAAAATTTTACCCAATCACAGAAGCGCGCCATCGATGAAATCGAAAACAGTTTGAAAGATGGAGAAATCACGCCGATGCTTTTACATGGCATCACGGGGAGCGGGAAAACACTCGTTTATCTCGAAGCGGCGCGAACAGTGCGCCAAATGGGGAAAGGAGTTATCGTTCTCGTTCCGGAAGTCGCGCTCACTCCGCAGATGTGGGGAGCGCTTCGAGAATATTTCGGCGAGGAAGTCGCAGTTCTGCACAGTTATCTTTCACCCGGAGAACGCAGCGATGCTTGGCGAAAATTGAAGCGAGGCGATGTAAAAATAGCGCTCGGAGCGCGCTCCGCCGTATTCGCTCCCGTGAAAGATATCGGACTGATAGTAGTGGACGAGGAACAAGACCATTCATATAAACAGGGCAGAGCGCCTTTCTATAATGCGAGAGATGTCGCTATTATGCGCGGGAAAATGGAGAATGCACTCGTGCTGCTCGGTTCGGCAACGCCATCGCTCGAAAGTTATTATAATGCTACCACCGGGAAATATCGTCTGTTGGAAATGCCTGAGCGTGTGCCGGGAGCAAAACTGCCCGATGTCAAACTCGTGGACTTGCGAAAACTGCGCTCATTCGAGCGAATTTTTTCGCCGATTGTTCGCGAGGAAATTGTTCGATGCTCAGAGCGAGGCGAGCAATCGATTTTGCTGCTGAACAGACGCGGATATTCGTCATCGATAATTTGCCCAAAATGCGGATACACTCCGAAATGCCCGAACTGTGATTTGACGCTAACATATCACCGCGTTGGCGACGAACTAAAATGCCACTGGTGTGATTATTCGACGCCAGCGCCCGATACTTGCCCAAACTGCGGAAGCGAAAATTTTAAACATCGCGGCAAAGGAACGCAGAAAATTGAGTTGGAACTATATAATCTCGTCGATACGGAAAAAGTTCATCGAATAGATTCCGATGCAATCAGTCGCCGCGGCGCATTGCGACGAATCCTCGAGCAATTCGCTGCAAATCCGGGCTCGATTCTTGTAGGAACGCAGATGGTTGCGAAGGGACACCATTTCCCGAATGTTACACTCGTTGTCGTCGTCGATGCAGATATTGGACTGTCATTCCCAGACTTTCGCGCTTATGAGCGGACTTTTCAACTACTGGCGCAGGTTGCAGGCAGAGCAGGCAGAGGGAAACAGCCCGGCACAGTGATAATTCAGACGCGAAATCCAGACTCGCCTGCTATAAAATTCGCACTCAACCACGACTATATATCATTTTTCAAAGCCACAATTCCACACAGACAGTTCCTCGAATATCCGCCGTTCACCCGTCTCGTGCGCATTATAGCACAGAGCAAGGATTCGTTCGATGCGCAGCGAGTTTTGCGAAAAATTCTGCAGGAAATGATAAAATCAAAAATCCCCGGTGCAAAACCGCTCAATCCGACCAAACCACCACTGGCAAAATTGAAAGGCGAGTATCGATGGCATCTGCTCGTTAAGACAAGCGATATAAGAGCGCTGCTGCCGTTTCTTAATCGCGTTGCTCGTGCAAAATTTAAGAGTGTAAAAGTAAAAATCGATGTCGACCCGTATGAAATGATGTGATGTGAGGATAAAAATTTCGAGTTTAAAATTTCACTCCATATCGCTCATTTGTTCACGATATTATCTAATGCTAAAAATCAGGGAAAAATAAAAAAATCACTTGGAAACGCATTTCCCGCATTCAGCACAGATTTCATCATCTAAAATTTTTGCAAAATTCTTCTCATCGCCATCGGCAAGATATTTTGGCAGTTGCGCGAGTTTATTTTCGAGCGTATCGTCCCATTTAACTGCTTCTTCGATAATATTATCT
>JALTEE010000051.1 GCA_027007865.1 bacterium | reverse complement strand
CTTTTATATGATAGATGTAAAAATCCGAAATTCGCATATATGAAACAAAAATCCGACATATTTACAAAATCGCCTTCCGACGAGGAACTTATCGCCGATGAAACTTTGCGACCAAAGAACATTTCCGAATTCATCGGGCAAGCGAAATTGAAGAAAAAACTCAATACCTACATCGATGCGGCGAAAGCGCGAGGTGAACCCATCGACCATATTATATTTTACGGTCCGCCCGGTCTCGGAAAAACCACGCTTGCGCATATCATCGCAAACGAACTCGGCTCTGCAATCCGTGTTACCGCAGGACCGATTCTCGAACGACCCGCTGACCTCGTCGGACTGCTAACATCGCTCGCAAAAGGAGATGTCCTCTTTATCGACGAAATTCATCGAACGCCGCGAAATGTCGAAGAATTTTTATATCCCGCAATGGAAGATTTTTGCCTCGACATCGTTATCGATAAAGGTCCCAGTGCGAGAACGGTAAAATTAAATCTTGCGCAATTCACGCTCATCGGTTCGACTACGCGAGCGGGACTAATCACAGCGCCGCTTCGTTCCCGCTTCGGCATCGTCGAGAGATTGGACTATTATCCGCCGGAAGAATTGCTCGACATCGTAATTCGTTCTGCGCGGATAATGGAAATCGAAATCGAGCGTGACGGCGCATTTGAAATAGCCCGCCGAGCGCGCGGCACGCCGAGAATTGCCAATCGGATTTTGCGCAGAATACGCGATTTTGCGCAGGTGCACGCAGACGGCACCATTACCGCAGATGTCGCACAAGCGGCGCTCGATATGCTCGAAATCGATGCCGAAGGACTCGATGAAATGGACAAGCGCATTTTGAACACGATAATAAAAAATTTCAACGGCGGACCCGTCGGCATCAAAACGATTGCCGTTGCCGTGGGCGAAGACGAAGGCACAATCGAAGAACTTTACGAACCGTATTTAATTCAGCGCGGCTTTCTCGCTCGCACGCAGCGAGGACGAATTGTTACCCGACAGGCATACAAACATCTCGGACTACCGCCGATAAAAGGCGGAACATTGTTCGAATAATTCCGCATAGGCGGAACGAAATGAGAAAACTTACTTCAATTTTCTTTTTAATACTTTTAACGCGGCTTTTTGCATTTTCTCCCGATTCTATTCGCACAATTTGCGAAAGTTCTCTCGGCGGACGAGACGGGGCGGTTCTGCTCGCCGATGCACACTCGGGAGAAATTCTTGCCGCCGTCGGCTCTCCCGATATTCTAAGTGGCGAGAGATTTTTCCCGCCAGGCTCGGTTTTCAAAATTGTTTCCGCACTCGCCGCGCTCGAAATGGGGATTTCGCCCGCAGAAAAAGTGCGATGCACATACTGGTATAATGCGCCCGGCGGAAGAATGCACTGTTCCTGGTATCCCGGGCACGGCATCGTTGACATAAGAAGAGCGCTCGCAGTATCGTGCAGTTTCTACTTCTACCATCTCGTCGATGAGGGTGTTTCGCCCGATAAAATTCGCTACATCGCATCACTTCTCGGTTTCGATGAATCGCCCGCAAAAAATATTCCGCCAGTGCGATGGCAAAAATTGAACACGCTCAATGCGCCGTATATGTTCGCAATCGGACTGCGCGGAATCGAAGTGTCGCCGTATCACATTTTGCGGATGATGCTCGCCGTGGCAAATCGAGGGTTTTCAAAATCGGATTATAGTTCGATTTACGATGGAGTCGAGAACATATCACGAGATAGTTGGGATGTCGTCTGCGATGGATTGCGAATGGCGACTACGGAAGGCATCGTAAAATCTGCAGCGCCGAACGGAATTCCAGCGGCAGGAAAAACAGGAACCGCACCGTTGTTGGACAATCCCGATGTAACTTGCGGATGGTTTGCGGGATATATCCCTTACGATTCACCCGACTATGTTCTCGTTGTTCTCGTCGCAGATGGTTCGGGCTTTTCCGATGCCGCACCTATCGCGGGAAGAATATTTTTGAAAATCTATCGGCAGGATTTATCAGAACCACATATCAAAAATGCAAATTTTGATGAAATATGGAAGCAAACCAGCGACTAACTCGGCAATCCGACCGCCTGCCCGATTTGCTCCAACTGCGTATCGAAATTTCGCAGCCATTCGTCGAATGCGGCGTCAGCACTAGGAAAATAACTCTTTCCCATAAAAAACCTCCTGTTTGTGTTCTATCTTCGACCTACGGAAATCTGTGTCCTTTTCGTAGAGTTCTATATTCCGTTCATAGAACTCTATATTCGGTTCGTAGAGTTCTATATTTCATTCACAGAACTCTGTATTTCGCTCGCAGATGTCGGTATTTCTTTGATAGAACTCTGTATTTCATTCCCCGCCTTTAATGAAACTTTCACTGCCATCGGAATTTCTTTTGTTGAGTTGGTCGATTTTCTCATCCATCAATATCCAACATACAAATAGAAGAATTAGGCCTATCATCTGGGATTTACAGTCATGGTTTAGGGCAACTTCGGCTAATCCCCAAGTCCCGATTCCTATTAGCAAACCTGCAAAGAAGCGGCATAACATTCCTTTCGGAGGAATCCTACGATTCGGATAATTTTTCCTTGGCAGGCAAAATTCATACGAAACCAATAATCCCAAAACAAGTGATAACAATCCCAAAATAGCCTCAATTGCCAGAGGAATATCGGAGATAAGCATTACCGCAATTCCAAGGACATATAGTCCGCAATATTTCCTAAAAGTATTCATTACCAATCCCGCGGAAAAGCAAGATATACATGAAATTTATTAGCGCAAAGAGAACACTGCCCAAAACAGTGAAGAGAAAATCAACCGCAGCAGCAGCGATCAGACAGAGTATTACTTCCTACCACCTATAATTGGAATAGCACATATATCCCGAGTAGTCATACGCAATACCTGTCAACGGAGGTTCAAGCCAGTGATTCAGCGCGGCAATGTTTATTGAAGGGTCAAAATATAGCTGATGGTATGGTATTTGAACCTACCTTGAAATCCGAAGAGAATTTTTTGCCATTGAAATCAAATGATATAGTGACCAAATCATTTTGCTGGTCCTTTGTTTTAACTTCCATAACCAAATCCGCTTTGGTATCAGCAATTGAATGAATCGTTAATGTAATTGTCTTTGGATTATCAGTCATCTCCTCCGTAAATTCACCCTCAAGCTTTCCCTTGTAATAAAACAGAGCTTTGCCCTTTGAAGAGTTCACCTTTTGAAATTCAATTTTCGCTTCATCGTTGCCTTTGTCGAATGCCTTGATGTATTTCACTCCATCATCAGAATCTTTTGTCAGTGTCTTGATTGGCCTGAAGTTCGGATTTCCCTCTCAAATGGGCTTTTCAGGACATCCTGGACCGCCTGCCTTATCATGCCAAGGCGCTACGAAGCGAGTCCATTGGTACAAAATTGCATGTTCTGAGTAATACTTGCGGGACATAATACCCTCCTTGTTTTAGTTAATAGTTTCCTAAAAGAATCGCCTTCACCAATCCCGAAATACCGGGAATGGCGAAAAGATGGCTGAACTGTGGGGGCGCGGTTTCCGCACCCTTTTGCATTGGGCGAGGCGACCTCGCTCCTACGAAATTCGTTTGGGGTGATATTTTGGCTCGCAGGGTTTTCATTTTGTTTTCCTCCTGCCTGAAAAGATAATGGAAGGTTGGCTCGTGTCAAGGGAATTTCTATTTTTATATGTCTGTTTTACGCAGATGGTATCCAGGTAAAAAGTTTTTAATGAGTGGGTCGAGGAT
>JALTEE010000050.1 GCA_027007865.1 bacterium | reverse complement strand
GTTTTTCCACTCAATAACTAATATTTTATCACTTTCTTCAAATAATGTATCCTTTATTAAATAAAACAATTTCCCACTTGGTAAAGTATCCTCAGGGGGTGTAGGGGTCAAATCTGTCCATAAAGCAGCAACTATGTTATTGGGTTCAGAGATACTTATTTCGCCATTTGAATAAGGAATAGTTTCTGTTACATCGAAAGTCATCCATCCATTAGAACATATTTTTATGTATGAATAAGTACTCTCCATATGCCAAATATTTTCAGCACCTCCTATAAATATTTCATCGGATAGCCAATCATCTGTTACTCCATCAATTTCAATGCCCTCACCGCCTTCTTCCGGGTCCAATTCAATCCATCTATATTCTGGCGGTGCTGGATATGATGATTCATCGGCAAAATTATCCGAAAATGAATATATATCATCTCCACCATTATGCGGATTTCCAACATAAGTATCGAACCTTTCTCCCGGCGCACCAGCGGGAAGATAACTAACATTATTCGAATAATCCACCGCTTTTATATAATAAGAAAATGAATCGCCTTCATCGAGTCCGATTAGTTTAAAATAATATGTGTTTCCAATTACAGTATCGAGCAGCGCCGGTGCAGGTGTCAGCCCCGTGAGATAAAATAGTGTTTCTGCCATAACTCCGCCAGAATCGGTAATATCGACAGCGATTTGCAATGTGAAACCATCTGCAGCGCATAGATAGCGCAATGTGTCGGGTGTGTGAACAATCTGCGGCGGAATCGTATCTTTGGGTGGAACAAATTCGATTGCGAAATCATCGAATATCGGATTTTCGATTGGGTCGCCATTATATTCATACATAATTCCCGAAGCGCCGTCGGGAGATGAAATTCCCACAGTAGCACTCGAACCCGAAACGCGCTCGAAATCATCTACTCCGTGAAGACCCGTGTATTGAAAATATATCTCGCCGCTGTCCGTAAGAACTATTTCAAATGTTAGATAATCTGTTGTAGAAAATGAAGGCACATAAGGATTCATAAATATTATGTGAAATCTCTGTGAGTCATCCTTTGAAAGTTCAGCAAGCGTATATATTTGGGAATGCGGTATCGTTCCGCTTTCACGAATATTCAAATCATCCCAGAACGGCGCTATTACACCGCGAAATGCCGATGTCGGCAGAGATTGATTGCTGTAATGCGATGTAGTAATAGGACCGAACGATATGAATCCATTGGTCGAAATCCATACCGTATCGAAATATTCGCCGTAAAATGGGAATGTGAACGGCAATGCAATCGAAGTAGTATTGTCATCCCCCACTAAATCGAGTTCTGTCGCGCCTAATAAACTAATTGGAATAAAATCGGGCGCTTCGTCACCAACATAGAGATTATCATACCACATATATCCGACTAAATCGGGACCGCCATATCCAAGATGATTTCTCCCGTCCACTCGCGTAGAGATTGTATCGTTAGATGAGACTTCGTCGCCCGCCATAGATACAGAAAATGTTACAGTATATGAATCTGCTGGGAAATATATCCATTCTGGAAATTCTATCGTATCGACCACTCCGGATGAAAGGGCTGTCGTAATATATTCATTATACACTTCTCCAGCAAGGTCGCCAACTATTCTCAAATTTGCCTCGATGGAATCTTCGTCCGAAGCACCTAAATTAAATAATACGCAGTTTGGAATAACACCAGATACATTAATAACTGTTCCCGATGGCTGCAATATCGAAATAGCAGCAACATCGTGATTGTGGATTTCAGGCGGATTAAATTCGATACGAAGTGAATCCGATAGCAATGGCTCGTTATAAAGATACTGCAATCCAATTGTGCCATCATCATTTTCGATGCCAACTGTTGCACTTGCACCATAACTATAGTCGTCCGAACCTATTAAGGACGCATCGAGATATTGGAACGCTATTTTGCCATCGCTGCTGTCCGACTGCTCATATAATATCGCTTGATATGTCCATGTATCATCGTAGAAACCATAATGAAAGTATTTAACAAAAGTAATGCAGAAAAAACGTTCGGGTTCGGTTCCACCTGTGTAATAATAGATTGCGGTCTCTATGGTATCGATATCATAATATCTTTGGTCGTCCCAAAGAGGCGCAATAATAGCATTCGGAACAGACGGCGAAGGAATCTCAACATTACTATAGGCTTCAGCATCTGCGGAATTGAATGCAAGCAAACCATTTGTGGATACCCAGATAGAATCGTAGATTTCACCGTAGAACGAAAAATTAAATGGAAGTTCTAAAGAATATGCCATATCATCAGTTCCAGGTGGGATATCTATCTCTGTTGCACCACTAAAATCCACCCAAGAAAAATCTACGGTAGGCTCATCGCTGTCCAAAAAAGTATAACCATAAAAATCAGGACCACCACTTCGAGCCATAATTGGCGCAATTAATATGCTAATCAAAGCAAATATGAAAATAATAGACTTCATACCTCCCCCCTAATATTGTTTTATACAATTCCCAAGAAATTATCGAGGTCATCGGGATTGACAAATCTTATGCTTCCGTAATAGCATCCTTTTCTATTACAGAATAACAAGTCACCGCCTGTTTTGAGTTCTATTCTAACCTGGTCGCCTTTACAATAGCATTTATCAGCGATGGGCAAGGGTTTTTCACAATGCGGACAGTAAAACTTAATGACATCGCCTGGTAAAATATTGAGTTCTTCTGGCTCGATTGTTTCGTGGTCACCATAAACAGCAGAAAGCCAAAGGTATCCCCTTTTACCATTCTTTTCAACTAATAGTTTTAAGGCTGGATTATTCTTAATAAGTGTATCCGGGTCATTGAGAATCTTATGGCAATGTGGACATCTCGCTTCTATCACATATTTTCGCATAACACTACCTCCTAAAATTTGAACATTCCACCGATAATCAACAATCCACCACCGCTAGTTCCCGAAAAATTATATCTATACCCAATATCGATTAGTAAATTGTTAAATCGCAGCATCGCTCCACCACCGATACCGACGCCATAAATCCAGTTCGACCCGAAATGCGCTTCCCGCTCGTCGAGATATGTATATCCAAAATCCGCACCAGTCGATACATAAAACAATAGCGGATTTGCATAATAAAAATTATACAATCCTTCCGCAGAAAAACGCATCGAATTTATGCTCGATATAGGATTGTCATCGCGACTTATTCTAATTGGTTGAATTACATCGCCAGTGTGATATAAAGAATCATTTATTATAGTATCATGCTCGGCGATTATCTCGGGCTGAGTAACAGTCGTATCCTCCAAATAAGTTCGCTTCAAACTGCTCCGTCCAAATATAATGCTTCCGCGCAAAATAAGTGGTCCTATAAAATATCCCCCACCAATGGCAAATTCCGAAAGCGATGTTACACCGAATCCGTTAACAGTATCGTAATCCGTTTTGACATATCCTTCTGGAAGGTCTTTTTGATAAATTCGCTTCGTAATACATTTATTTCGCCACTCATCCTTTACAGTATATATAAAATTTTTCGATGGGCTAAATGTATTTAAGAAAAGTCCTACAAATCGTCTTCGTGTCGTTCGAAACTTTTCCATCTCTTTTTTTTGTTCGAGCCGCTTTTCAGCAAGGTTTTTCTGCTGTTTTTCCTGTTGCTTCCGAATTTTCTTGCGACTGGAAATTTCCGATTTCAAGAGTTCCATATCTCGTATTCCAGCCTGCGCACCATCGGCATATTCTCCTGATGTGAATTTTTCGAGATATTTATTATAATAT
>JALTEE010000049.1 GCA_027007865.1 bacterium | reverse complement strand
ATACACACCATTTTCATTCGCAACAATAGCTCCACATCTCGACCCCAGGAAAATAGTATCGTCGTCCCCGGAGCCGGGTTCATAGAAATCATGCACATCTGCCAAATAAGGTGTTCCGCTCGATATGTCGTAGCCCAAATACTCCGCAACATCAAAATACACATAAGGCGGTTCGGGACTCATCTCATAAACATACCAACCGCAGATGTATAAAAGACTGTCGTAAAGATAAGAATCGTTAGGTAATAAAGGATAAACATTATAGTCTTCTATAGTGTATGGTGTATCGGGGTCCGATATATTTAATATCGTAAAGCCATATCCGTTCCCAAAAACAGCAAAAGTATCATATACTCCTATATCTGAAGGGTAACCTAAACAACTACCCCTTTCAATAGGCGAATCAGGCTGTGAAATATCCACAATCTGAAATCCTACTCCACCACCATAGAGAAAACTATCCTTAATAGCTACCGATGAAAATTGAACCCCAGTAGAACTGTGGAATTTCCCCAACACAGATGGAGAACTAGGGTCAGATATGTCGAGAATATATAGTGTATCACCACCACCAACATATAAAAGACTTCCTTGTGCAGCAACATCATGAATACCCATTCCCGCTGGTGCTGTCCATTCACCTACCAGGTGCATATTCAAACTGTCGGCAAGCTGAGCGAAGGCAGAACCGAGAAAAACCAAAAACAGCAAAACAACGAAAACACGGCGTAACATTGGAAAACATCCTGTGAAAAGTGAATACCTATATACAATATACATATCAAACTACGAATGTCAATCATAATTTATGCGATAATGGGCTAAAAATTTAATATAAGTATATGTATATCGAGTGGATACAAATAATTTGCTATGAAAACACAAGGAATATGATGTGTGGTTTTTGCCTCAACCACGCGGAATACGGAGAATTATGGAGTAATATTCGAATGAGCAATAATTTCGGTTTAATGTTATACTCAAATTTCTTCGATATTTAGGATTTTTGCGATAGTGAAGACAAACTCCCAAATTTTTATCGGTTTCAACAGTATCTCTTGGACATTCAAGGCTTTTGCGAAATCGTGGACTTTATATGTATCATATGCGGTGAGAATAATTATGGGAAACTCTGGGAATATTCTTCTTACACGGCGAATGAGTTTATAACCGTCTCCTTTGGGCATACGAATATCGGTTATAAGGAGGTCGAATTTTTTAGATTTCAACAGGCGCATCACCTCGTGTGGATTCGATATCGTCGAAGCTTCCCAGCCATAGGAGCGAAATATTTCTTTTATCAATACCAATGTGGCTTGGTCGTCGTCGACGATGAGGATTCTGATTTTCTTCTTCATAATCGCACCTCGAGGTATCAAAAAATTCACATATCCATATCCGCGTCAAAAAATATATAGTATCAAAAATTTCTGCAAGTAATTCCTGTTTTGCACCAAATTAGATATTTGTGTTATTTCTGCACAATATTTCTATCATATTGATATTCATAGTGTTAACCGATATTTTATCGGCAACAAGTCTTGACAAGCATTTTCGTATGAATAGAATTTATTTGTAAAACTTTTAGAGGAGGTTTATTATGAGGTATGTAGTGTTTTTTATTGCGCTTTTATCTTTTGTTGCACTTTTTGCGCAATCGGATTCACCTGTTCTGCTGGCAAAGTTTTCATCGACACCGGCGGGTACTCAATATAGAACCGGTTCGAATGCGGAATGGCAGACCGCTTATGTTAACGACCCGTTATATGAAAACTACGAAGCGCGCAATACTCAAAAGAACGATTACGGATTGACCGTATACAGTGATGTCGAGATAGATTTTCCTGACGGTGCAACCGATGTAATTGCCAGCAGTTATAAAGGCACAGCAGAATATAAGGATATTCATGGTACTTGGTATACTCTTCCGGTTGGACAGACAGTAAGTGCAACATCGTTGAGAACTTATGCGAGCACTACTTTGCCTGTATCGATTAAGAGCGGAAGAGGCATTCTCTGTCCTAAACCGCCCAGTGGCGGTGGAGATTCAGCGGAATAGGATAAATTTATGACCGAACCTTTGAGCATAATAATTCAATTGGTTCTTCTTTTCGGTTGCCTATTACTCTGGGGAACATATTTAAAAAAAATCGATGGGGGAACAGACACTATCGAGTGGCTGTTCCCCATTCGACAGATATTTACTACTAATTTAATCGATGTTTACTCTGTATCTTTGTTATATATTTACTTCGTATTACTGCTCCTTCAGTTTTTTCTTATGGAAATATTCGATTCCGCTTTCGAAGTTTATATTATATCGTTTTCCATAATTGTCATCTACGAATTATTCATTATATCTCGAATCGACCATCTATTGTTCGGCAGACGATTTCCTTTCTGGGCAATCATAATTCCTTTAACTATTATTATTATTTTATCGGCTATTTCGAGTATATATTATCGAACTTTCCAAGCGATAAATATCGTAGATTTTTGGATATTGGTGATAAAGTTTTTACTCGGTATTCTCGGGATGAGCATAATTGTTATGAGAAGTTCTATTTATAAAAATAGAGAGGCATTTTTTATCCTCTCCGGTTTCACATTGATGTTTGTTTTGCATATGTTTGCCAGTGGTATACAATTACTTGACTATCGAGGCGAATGGCACTTTATTGGAGTTATAGATGTTCTTATACTCGGCTATTGGTTAGGAAGTTCGCTATGGCTTCGGAAATTATCTTCTTCATAATAAGTATGGTGTCTGCTTTGTCGGCGGGCATACTATTTTCGTGGGTCGTCTATATTATCAACAAGTCTTCGAGGGAAAAGGAACAGTATAGAAACAGGCTCATTCGAGCGCAGAAAGTAGAGTTGATAAGCAAATTCGCCGGCGAAATAGCCCACGACCTTTCCAATATCATTCATACACTGAACATTACTTGTGAAAAAGCACTTATGAATATCGAACCCGAGAATCCCTTTAAAAAAACATTCGAAGATATAATAGAAATGGGAGAACTGGCGGTCGCACTGGCGAGAAGAATGAATTCCCGAGATAAAATGCGAGTTTCCGAACTCAAAGAATTAGATTTGAACAAAATAATTAAGAGTTTGGAAAGAATTTTAAAACGAATGCTCGGCAAGCAAAATACTGTGATAATTGTTTTACAGGATTTGCCTTATAAAATCGAGGCGGACCCTATTCGAATAGAACAGATAATTATGAATCTCGCGATAAATGCTCGCGATGCTATGCCCGATGGCGGAAAACTCATCATCAAGACAGCCGATGTGGATTTTTCGGAAATAGCGACGGACTCGAAAACAAAAATTCCACAGGGGAAATACATCGAGATAACAGTTACCGACACGGGAACGGGCATCCCCGATAGTATTAGAGAAAAAATATTCGAGCCATTTTTCACGACAAAAGTAGAAAAAGGAACGGGGCTCGGACTGTCTATCGTAAAGAAAATCGTCGAGAATATGAATGGATATATAGAATGCGAGAGCCATTTGGGTATCATGACAACTTTTAGAATATATCTACCTGCTATTTTAAAACCTTCTCCCCGAACAGGTAGTCTATCCGGTGGAAAAAATGCTCGCAAAACTATTTTATTCGTGGAAGACGACTCCACGACACGAGAAATTCTCGCAAACGCTCTGTGCGAAGAAGGATATAATGTTATGGAAGCTGCCGATGGAGCGGAAGGATTTGAAATCGCTATAAATCATAGTGATGAGATTCATCTAATCATCACCGATG
>JALTEE010000048.1 GCA_027007865.1 bacterium | reverse complement strand
GTCGTTGCACTCCTCGCAATGACATTACAGAGCTATTTTGCAGTAGCCATAATTAGTATGTAAAATTACTTGCGAAGTTCATTTTGCACAGTATCTTTGATTTTATAAAATTTCGACTATGAAAAATCTTATAATAAAAATATTTTTAGCGCTTTTAATTTTTCCGCTTTGGGCGCAGGTCGATGGTTTCCCTGTCGCCATCGGCGTCGGCAATGAGCCGCTTTGGGGAGCGATTGCAATTATCGAAACCGATTCATCCGCATATATCGCAATTGGCTCGACGAACGATTCGCTATATGTAATCGAAACGGATGGCTCGAATGTAAGCGGTTTCCCGATGCTTCTACCCGGAAAGATAACATCGAAAATCGCTTGGGAACCGAAAGACAGTGCTATTGTTATTTTCGCACTTACAGAAAATGGCTACCTATGCCGAATAATATGGAATGGTGCAACAGCAAGCATCGACACGGAAATTTCTCTTGGAACAAGCGCAAAATATATCTCCCCCGTTATCGACGATGTGCGTAATGATGGCGAGTTGGAAGTTTTTGCAGCAGTGGATACGACACTATACTGCTATTCATTTTACGGAGAATTTTTATGGAGTGCGAATTTTTATTCATCGACAGGAGCGGCGGTTGCCACGCCCGCCTGCGGGGATATCAATGGAGACGGTAAAAACGAAATCATCGTCGAAGGATATGAAGCATTGTTCGCATACAACTCCAACGGCTCCGCTGTTGACAGTTTTCCCGTGGAACTCGAAGATGCCGCATTCAGTTATTCTGCACCGTTTCTATGGGATTATGATGGCGACGGTAATTGCGAAATTTTTTGCGGAGCGCACCGGACATCGGGCGACGAATACGGCATCGTTTTCAAGGTCGATGGCAGCGACCCATCGCTCGATTCTCCGATTTATACTGTTCACGGCGCATTTGGAACTTGGGTCTATTCATCGCCTTCCATCGGAGATATGAACGGAGATTATTCATACGATATCACATTCGGTTCTATCAACGGAACAGTTTTCGGAATCACAGGCGATGGCGCTGTTTCGAGTTTTGGCGGAGTGGCTCTGCATATGGCTTACGGACATATCTATGGTGGGATATTGCTCTGCGATTTAGATAACGAGCCCGGTCCCGAATATATTTTTCAAATGTCGCAGGAAAGTTCCAACTTCGCATATATGATTGCGATGAACCCCAATGCGCTGTATATCGATAATTTCCCCGATACACTCGAACAGAACGAAGCGGGCATTTTGACGCCAGCGGTATTTGTGCAGGACAGCAGCACATATATCGCGGGTGCGACAGGTGATGGCGAACTATATCTCTGGCAAATCGACAATCTGCCCGCCGCGGGATATAAATTCTGGACGGAACTTTTCGGCGACAGGAGAAACCGCAGCGTTGCCATACCCGATGCACCGCAATTATCGATAGAACTTCAGGACAGCGAGTATTCACTCATCTGGACGATGTCCATATCGCCCGATTTTCAGAAATATTTGTTATATCAATCGAGCGATTCGGCAGGAACGACAATTGTGCTTATAGACAGCATTTCCGATATCGGCGATACAAATTATACTGTTGCGGCGGACACTTTGTCCGATTCGCTGTGGTTCTTTGTTATCGTGGAGGATTCTTTCGGTCGCACATCGGCTCGGAGTGTTCCGCAGAGCACAATCGATACCGCTGCGATATGTGAGAAAGCCGTTTTTCCGCAGAAAATATCCTTAACGATTTCGCCATCGCCATTCAACAGCGTTTGCAAAATAACCGCACAGGGAGCGCAATACATCGAAGTTTCGTCGCTCGATGGGAAACGATTGAAAACCCTCGAAAGCGACAACGGCGTTTTCCGCTTCGACGCGCAAAATCTCCCATCGGGAATTCTGCTATTGCGCGCAATCGACAGCAAAGGCAAAACTATTGCCGATAACAAAACAATTTTAATGAGGTAGCAGCATTGAGTATTGAAGCAAAAGATTCCGAGCAGCCATCGAGCAATAATGTCAAAACCACAAAGCACAGCGGCGTGTTTTCTGTCGGTGGGCAAGCGATTATCGAAGGCATAATGATGCGTTCACCGAACCGAATTTCAATCGCCGTTCGCAAACCGGATAAAGAAATTGCCGTGCAAGGCTGGAACTTTGTATCATATACAAAAGACAATAAATTTCTCGGACTTCCACTTATACGAGGCATCGTAAATCTCAGTGAAATGCTATACTGGGGAATAAAAACGCTGCAAGATTCCGCGCATATCGCAATGGGCGAGGAAGAGCAAAAATCGTCGCCTATGAAGAGTTTTTTATCTGCTATGTCGATGACACTCGGACTATTGGCAGGTGTGCTGTTGTTTGCTTATGTTCCGCTGTTATCTTCGGAATGGCTCGGTTTGCGGGAAAGACCGATTATGTTCAATATATTTGCGGGGATTGTGCGCGTCATTCTATTCCTCGCATATCTAATTGCAATATCGCTTATGAAAGATGTCAGGCGGCTTTTCGAGTATCACGGAGCGGAACACAAAACGATTCACGCATTCGAGCGCGGTGAACCGCTAACTGTGGAGCGTGTTCAAAAATATTCGACATTTCATCCCCGATGCGGAACAAGTTTCATATTGATTGTCGGCGTTATGGCGATAATTCTTTTCGCGGCGTTCGATGCGACGGTCTATGCCATCTGGGGATTTGCGCCGAAACCGATAGTTCGATTACCGATTCATCTGATATTGTTGCCCATTTTAGCGGGAATTTCTTACGAATTTCTGAAATTATCGGACAAGTTCGCACGAAAGAGTCCGCTCGGGAAACTTTTAGTCGCGCCAGGATTGTGGATTCAAAGAATTACTACGAAACAGCCCGATGACAGTATGGTCGAAGTTGCAATAGCATCCCTTCTCGATTCGATATCGAACATTTCTATCGGTGGCAGCGGAGAAAATCGATAGTCAAAATTTGCCACGGCAGCTCCAGTCATCTAAAACAGACGGCAACGAAATATGATTGCCGTTGCGCTTTAGCGTTCGTGCAAGTCGAAATTCCACTTGACACAATCCAATTTTTCATTATATTTTCGGGCAGGCAAGGAAAACGAAATGAAAATCCTGCGAGCCAAAATACCATCCCAATCGAATTTAGCCCTTTGCGCGCCGCCCATTTCATCGGCACATAGCGGTGAACGAGCAATTTTTTCACTTGACACAAACCAAATGTTTTCTATTTTTATTAAAAGATGCTTTATGATGGCAAGTAACCGTTGAAATGAATGGATATGGAACTGAAGAAATATACATACTGGCAGGATGGCAATATGTGGCTCGGCTATCTGGAAGAATATCCCGACTATATTACACAGGGTGAATCTATCGAAGAACTGGAAGAAAATTTGAAGGATATTTACATGGAGCTAAACAGCGGAAACATTCCATCTGTGCGGCAAGTCGCTGAATTGGCGGTAGCATGAAGAGAAGTGATTTGATAGCGAAACTTTCCAAAATGGGATGTGTGTTAATACGACATGGCACAAAACATGACTGGTATCAGAACACAAGGACGAAAATATCACAGCCCATTCCGCGTCATAGGGAAATCAGAGAGTATTTGGCACGACATATAATTAAGATGTTGAAGGATTGACCAAAATGATTCCACAAACTAAAACACCTCATCTTCGCCTTTTCCCTGCGCCGCCCATTTCGGCGGCACATAGCAGCGGGCGAATGCTCCCCCCCCCCCCAAGTCGTTGTAATTCAATAGGTT
>JALTEE010000047.1 GCA_027007865.1 bacterium | reverse complement strand
AAATTACAGTATTATTATAAAAATATAACATTCCCTTTCTATATCTAGCCAAATCGCCAGAATCGCCGCCATAGTGAATTATTTGACTATTGCCTGCACCATCGGGTTCTATTAGTATATTACCATATACAAATGTTTTTCTATATAGCGAATCATTATAGAATTCTTCATAATCACTGTCCACAAGGTCTAACTGACGATTCCCGCTCTCAATCCAGTTATATCTTATAATAGTTCCCGCCGACCTATCTTTAAGATTGTTTCCAAGACAACCATCTCGCAAGGGTCCAAAATGATTGAACTGAAATAAAATACCGAACGCCTCGGTATAGTTGTTATGTTCATAAATATCGCCCTCGATTCCATTATCATATATGTAACATTCTTCTACTACGAGGTCTGTGGTTTGATGTCCACAGAAAAGTCCGTTCCCGCAATCGTGCAGGATGCAATTTCTTATGATAATATGTTCGCCTTTCTCGATATATATTGCTGCACAATTATTGACATAGTCGGTCAGCCCATACCTTCCCGTGAATGAATAAGGCGGTCTTCCACTTCTCATATCGAGATTTTCAATAATGATATACGCAGGTGTGCAGTCGGGTGGGCTGTTTGCGCCGCCTATTTTGATTACTCCTCGCTCTTCATTCCAGAAATTTAGTTCGGAGCGTGTTGTAGCATCTCGACCGTCTATTACGGGAAGTTCACCGTATTCATTGGGAATGCCCTTTACGAGGATAGGAGCGTCGCTCGAACCGATTCGGCAAATTACCCATTTTTCCTTATATGATTCCGCTCGCCAGTGAATAAGAACACTATCGCCAGCAGAAATAGATTCCCAGGGAACTGCACCAATACTGGTATATGGGTATCCCACTCCAACTTCATAATTAGTGGCAAATGCAATGGAAAATAATATAAAAATAGCAATGAAATATTTCATAATATAATTAAAGCAAAAGACCGATTGAATAAGCATCCGCCGCAATAAATGATTCTATGGAATATATACGATTCTCTTCACAATATCAGCGCCGTCTCCCGATAGACGAACAAAATAAATACCTCCAGAAAGATTTTCGGGTTTCCATAGCACACTTTCATTGCCTGAAATCGTATTATAATAAACCGTTTTGCCCGATATGTCACAGATATCGAGAACATCGCCACTTCCTGCATTACGAATATCTATTCTCACCGCACTATTGAATGGCGAAGGAAATGCTTTCATAATAGTCGCATTTTTAGGCAATGATTTGTTGGCAATTGCACTGATGTCGAGCGTGGTCCGAAGAGTATCGTAAAAACCACCGACTGCGAAAACAAGATTGCTCTCCGGTGTCTCGATATAGATATTCGGTTCGCCTTCTTCCCAGATACCACTTTCATCGATATCCTGAAAAATCTGGATATATTTAGGTCCCGCGGGAATATCAGTTATTGTTTCGATTGTATCATTTATCGGAACTGTCATTTCGAGCGTCGGCTCCGCGCCGGAGAAGAAATATGGTATCGCATCGTATATATTCGCCATAATATTCTCGAACGAACCGCCGACGACATTTACTCCGATAGTAACATCCACAGTATCATCGAGGATAATATCGATATTGTCGGCATTTCCGCCAACAGTGTGAAATGGACTAAGGGGATAAAGTCCCAAGGATTACCATCTGTTGAAATATCCGATATAATGACACTGCCAACCGCATAATATTCCGTATCATCATCGAAATCGTAGGTAATTTCATAGTTCCACAGTGAGTCGGGAACATTATATGGAAGACTCGTAATATCTCCCGAACCGATGAATGACACAGTGAATACGGCAGCATAGGACATCATATAGGTCGATGGTTCATCGCAGGCAAATGTAAAATGCCCACTTATCGTGCCAGCCGATAGCACAATCAAAAACGCAAATAACGAGACAACAATGACAACTGCTTTCATAGTTAGCCCTCCTTTACGGCTCGAATCTTATTATACCAGAATTGAATGCAAGCAAGAAATACCCCTTTCCTGGATATAGTCTGTCCGTAGATACAAAACTCGCTCTATCCGGGTCAAACTCAAATAGATATGGATAAGATGTAAGAGTTCCTTCGGGATAGTCGTAGATGTCATATTTTGAATATCCGTTTGGAACAGCGGTTCCACCAACCATATTCCATCCGGGTTGCACTTCGACATCGAGTGTATACAATGGTGTTCCACCGCAAATAGTATATGATGTGTCGATATACGAAAGAATCCAATATCCTTTACCGGGAACAATACTACTGGCGAAATCATACGAACCTGTTGTGGAATTATAACTATACGCCAATCCGCCAGCCGCCATAGGAAAAATACTGCTCACAGAACTATCGGCAAGTATCACAGGCAAACTCACAAGATTCCAACCGAAATGAATATGATAATATGCACAATCCGTGTTGTATTCCGTGATAGCGCGAATCATATATGTAGTATCGGTCATGCCGCTCCAACTGCTTCCATTGAAATCGAACGATGAACTGTATCCTGGAATATCCATCCCGATTCCTATCGGTGAATATCCGCAAATGCAGGCTACGAGGAATTGCTTATCAACAACCGTTGTCGTCCACGATGACCAGCCGACATTCCGCCATCCTGTCGATGTCGCAGATAGAAATGCAGGCGCGCTACAAATCAAATCGTCGGGAGCGCCTGTGGTATCGACAGACCAAATTTCAGGACGAAATTCGCCTGTGTTCGTAAAAAATATCATCAATGTTCGCAGAAGTCCCACGCCGGGTGGATTTAGCACGGTTCCAAAGCCGTGGTTCACTGTCCATGTTGCGGAAGCATCGAATGTGCCGTCGTCGAGAATTATCGTGTCGAGATAAGTCGTCGCCATTCCACTGTGCGTCGTTGCAGAAGCGATGCTCGAATAGTCTGAAATTCCGCCACCATCGCTATAACTGGCTTTTACCGCATAATAATATGTGGCATTTATACCTACATCGCTGTCGGTATAGTATGTATCGCTTGTCGTCGCAAGATATGACATCGTGGACAAATCGGGCACTGTATTTCGATAAATAATATAATAATCCACATCTTCGGGAGAAAAATATGTCATTCTGTGTGTTCCTGTTTCGACTTCATCTGCCGATTTCACCCGTTTCCCATCGGGCAGCCACCTCATAAGACCCGATGTGTAATATACGAGCGCCCTGATTTCCAAATCTCCGCCGATGCCGTGAAAGCCAAACATACTATAATCATACCACCAACTTCGCCCTGTGCTGTCATCTGTATCCACAAAAATATAATGCGGAAATGTATCTACATCGGCAATTTTCTTAATGGCAATGTGAAAATCTTCATAAGGGTCGAATACCAAACCGGCACTGGATAAATCGACTTCCTGCCAACCCGTCGTAATTTCGCAAGTTATGGGAGAACACAGCGGCGAATAGATATCAGGCTTACCGTATCCATTATCATCATACACAATAACCTGAATATTTATTCCCGGATACATCGCATATCCATAAAATTTTGCCGACATCAACGAACATCTCTCTGTGGGAGTGAATCGAACAGAAATCATATCACCTGCTTCCGCTTCATCGGCTCCTCCCCCACTGCCGTCTTCGTAAGCGATTTCTTCCACTTCAACAGGTATTACGGGTGTCATCCAGTTCAAGTCGACGCGCGGGTCAGAAAATCCTTGCGCTGTCAGCTCGCGCGGAGGATTTTGTCCCCACAATAACGATAATAAAATCAACAATAGAAATATGGACAGAAATACTCTACTCATACTTTTACCTCCGATTAAATAGTGCTTCCATTCAGACGGAAGCGAGTATATTTTTTATAGAATACAACCCATTCTCCATTTGCGCAAGATATTTTATCGCTTTTATCGCTCCCGCAGCAAATAACCGTCTATCAAGTGCTCGGTGCGTGATGATTACTTCCTCGAACGGCATAGCAATAATAATTTGGTGTTCGCCTGCAATTCCACCACCACGAACGGAATGAATTGCTATTTGATTTCTCGGGCGCTCACCGGTCTTGCCATACCTGCCAAATATAAGCGCATCGTCGTCGAGATTGCGCGCGGCAAAAATTTCTTTCGCAATCGTCAGCGCCGTTCCACTCGGCGCATCGACTTTGTGTCGATGATGCCGCTCGATTATCTCGATATCGCTTTCCTGAAAAATTTTTGAAGCATCGGATGCAATTTTTGCAACAAAACCGATAGCGAGAGACATATTCGTCGAATAAAAAACAGGAATTTTTTGTGAAATTTCTTCGAGTGTTTTAAAATGCTCTTCATCTAATCCAGTTGTTCCAGAAACCAACGGAACCTTATTTCCCTTACAGAACTTTGCGATTTTCAAAAATCCATCGGGCGAAGAAAAATCCACCGCACAATCCGCATTTTGTGGAAGTTTGTCAATATCATTATACACAGAAATCCCGCTCACCGAACCGTTCTCCATATCGAACCCGGCGATTATCTCGATTTCGCTGTCGTCCCGTGCAGCAGACATTAGCGCCTGCCCCATTCTGCCGAATATTCCACCAACTATGATTTTTATCATTTTTTCACCTTCGGTATGATGCCCGCTTTTTTCATCGTGGCTTCGAGCAATTTTACAGTTTTCTCCGAAGCAGGAACAAGCGGCGGTCGCAGCCGGTTTTCGCACAATCCGAGCATCGCCATAGCCGCTTTGAGTGGAACGGGATTTCCTTCGACAAAAAGCGCCTTTGTCACGGGAAACATTTTTAAATGAATTTCTCGCGCTCCAAGAATATCCCCCTGCGCAAAGAGCAATACCATCGTTGAAAATTGCTTCGGCGCAATATTCGCAGTGGTAGAAATAACTCCTTTTGCGCCGATAGCGAGCATCGACAATGTAAGCGCATCGTCGCCCGACAAAACAACAAAGTTTTTATCCGCTCCGCATAAAATCGTGCTGACAGCATCGAGACTGCCGGATGCCTCTTTTATCGCCACAATATTAGGATACCGAGAAAGTTTTATAACAGTTTCAGGCAGCAGATTTGTTCCTGTTCGCGATGGCACATTGTATAATATTATCGGCAATCCAATATCGGCGATATTCTTAAAATATTCGAGTAGAGCGCTCTGTGTCGGTTTATTCCCGAACGGTGTAATTACCAGCGCGGCATCAGCGCCGAGTTTTTTCGCTCGCTTCGTTCTATTCACAGCGAGTTTTGTTTCCGATGCGCCTGTGCCCATTATCACGGGAATTTTTCCTCGTGCAGCATCGACAGCCACCGTCAGAAGCGCATCTCGCTCGTCTTCGCCCAATGTAAAACTCTCACCCGTGCAACCTGCGACGAGCACGCCATTACTTCCTTCGCGAATGTGCCAGTTCACGAGTTTACGATATGTCTTTTTGCACGGTTTGCCCGATTTATTGAACGGCGTCGCAAGCGCAGGAATGCTCCCGAAAAACATAGTGTTCCCTCCAAATTATGATGCCAATGTATAAACCACGATTTCAGCTCAGATTGTTTTTTCTTCTCCACAAATTTATTTCACAGATACACGTTCTGCAAGAAAATTATTCTCTCACCCGTTCCAATGTCGGGTTGGTTTTGCCGTCGCTATGCCTTTTTTGCTGTTGCTGCACATATTTCGCCACTGCTTCGATGTGTGCTCGGCTGACCGATACAATACCATATCCATCGTCCCACTGTGGCGGGTTTTTCATATCGAGAGTTTTTTTCAAATAGTGTGCTAATTCTTCTTTCAAAACCTCGATTAACAATCCGGGAGCAATACCTGGAAGTAATTTTGCGAGAATGTGCAGATGGTCTTCGAGGACGGATACCGCAATAGGTTCGTATCCATATTTTTCGCCGAAATCCGATAAGAAATTATTCACGAGTTTTTGCGTCGGTGCGTTCATTGCGCTTGATGCTGGCGCAATCCGCCAGACAAAATGAAAATATATTTCCGAAAATCCGAGTGGCATTTCTAAAAATTATCAAAATTGTTGAAAATTTTAAAATTATCGTTATACTATGCAACTAATTTCGTAAATAAACAACATCATTTTTCCAAAAGAGGTCTTTTACTATGTCTAATAATGAAAAGAGTGAAGGTGAAAAGGCGAAAGAACATCAGCGATTTATCGACCGGAAACTCCGCGATTATCGACAAGAAAACCCCGACAATGCCACCGCGTTTATGGATTTCTGGCGGCAAACAAAGCACAAATCTGTCATTCCAACCAAATATAAGGAGTTAATGGAACTCGCTATCGTTTTATACTCACGATGCGTGCCGTGTATCTATCAGCATACGAAACTGTGTATCAGAGCAGGCGCAACCAGAGAAGAAATTCTCGATGCGTCAATACAGGCAGTTGCTATCGGAGGAGGTCTCATATATAATTACCTCGCCTATGTGATGGAAGCAATCGAAACTTTTGAAAACGAGTAATGATTTTTAAAATATTTTCATAAGCGGGACAAAAAGTTCATTCTTCAACTGCGCAAATTTTTCGATGTGGCTCACTTTTCCTCTCATCTGGCGGGCACCCGGAAAACCTGCCAATAGAGGTATAAAAAATTTTCTGCACCATCGAATTGCGCGCGCTTCACCGCGCACTTCCACTTCTTCCGCGACGAAATCGAGTATCGTCTCCGCTCTTTCCGCAAGCGATATTTTCCCGATTTCATCTATATTTACGCCATCGAAGAGTTGCTTTGTCTGAGAAAATAGTTGGAAGTTTGATATTGCGCCTCTCGCGAGCATAACTCCCGCGGCGTCAGTCAATTCGACAATTTTTGCCACATCATCGATTGAAAAAATATCTCCGCTTGCTATCACGGGAATTTTTAAAGAATGCACCACTTCGGCAATTAAATGCCAATTGGCTTTACCAGTAAATTTTTGCGCTGCGGTTCGTGGGTGAAGCGTTACGAATGAAATACCGATTTCTTCCGCCCTCTTCAAAAAATTCAAAATTTGTTCCCACTCGTCTTCGGATGAGAAACCGCTGCGAATTTTCACGGAAACAGGCATCTTTGCTCGCATAGCGGCTATAACGATTTTTTCGGCATTGTCGAGATTTTTAAGCAGTGCCGCGCCGGCGCCGTGCTTCATCACTTTTCGAACCGAACAGCCCATATTTATATCGAACACACAAAAACTCATTCCCGATATCCTTTCAGCCGCCATAAATATCGCATCGGAAACGCCGGAAAAAAATTGAACAGCAATCGGCGTCTCATCGCCGGAAAATCGCAGCAATTCCATCGTTTTGTCATTGCCGCGTAAAAATCCTTCGGCGGAAATCATCTCGGTAAAAGTCAAATCTGCGCCGAATTTTTTAGCAAATCGCCTGAAAATACTATCCGAATATCCTGCCATCGGCGCAGAAACAACGATTTTACTGCCCGATGAAAAAAGCGAATTAAGCATAAAAAATCACCTCTATTATAAAGATAAACAATAATCTCGTCCTCATTCACCCCGAATATATTGTCAATCTTTTTCAGAACAAAACACTATGAGAAAGAGAATTTGTTGGAAATAACGGATAAAGCGAAAAGAGCCGAAGGATTTCATTTCTATTTACTTTAACTTGCGGAAATTCTCTCCGCCAACGCAGTATATCTCATCATCTGCTTGTTATTGTATATAGCGATATCGAGCGCTTTTTCGCTGCCGACTATCACGAGCAATTTTTGAGCGCGTGTGATTGCTGTGTATAGGAGATTTCTGGCGAGCATAATAAAATGTTCCGTGAGCAACGGCATAACCACAGCAGGATATTCGCTGCCCTGCGACTTGTGAATCGTCATCGCATAGGCGGGCTGCAACTGGTTCAATATCGATGAATCATAGACCGCATCGCATTCTGCAAACCTCACGACAATTTCCCGCTTTTCATCGTTCGCAGATATCACCGTTCCGATGTCGCCGTTGAAAACGCCGATGTCGTAATTATTTGTAATTTGCATAACTTTATCTCGAACAGCGAACGGGATTTTTATCGCTTTTTGCGCATTTGGGTTGAGCCGTTTGCGGAGCAAAATATTCAATTCTTTTGCGCCACATCGCCCTTTGTGCATCGGTGTGATAACTTGAATATCTTTTATCGGGTCGAGATTATATTTTTTTGGAATTCGCTCACAAACGAGTTGCAATATAGCTTGCTGTGCTTCGACCGAATCGTCTTTTTTCAGGAAGAAGAAATCGTCGTCGGGGTGATTATTGTAAATCGGCAACTGTCCGTGTAGAATTTGGTGCGCATTTCGGACGATTAGTCCGTGTTCGTCCTGGCGGAGTATTTTATTCAATCGAATTGTCGGAATGCGCTTCGATGCAATTAAATCGCGCAGCACTGCGCCGGGACCAACAGATGGCAGTTGGTCTGCGTCTCCGACGAGAAGCAGTCGCATCTGCGGCGTCAGCGACGAAAGCACTCGCCAGAAAAGTTCGATATCTATCATCGAAACTTCGTCGAGGATTAGCATATCCACATCGAGCGGTTTTTCGCGCCCGTATTCGAATCTCCCCATTCCAGGATTGAATTTGAGCAGTCGGTGAATCGTCTGTGCTCTGTGACGCGTGGCTTCTTCCAATTTTTTAGCGGCTCGTCCCGTGGGTGCAGCGAGTTCGACTTTCCAGTGCAGTTTCTTCGCTCCCGATAAAATTGCTCTGATTATGGTGGTTTTGCCCGTTCCTGGACCGCCCGTTATTATCAGCACTTTCCCGAGAATCGCCTCTATTATAGCGCGGCGCTGCTGCTCGGTATATTCGATGCTCGAACTTCGCTGCGCCTCGTTGAAAAGCGATGCCGCCATAACATTGCTAACTTTCGTTTTCGGCGGCAATGCAACGATATTCATCAACAACTGTGCAACATTCGATTCCGCCGAATATAGTTTCGGAATAAATATTTTTTCGCCGTCCTGTCCGAACGGAATTACTTTTTCAACAGACGCTGCTTCATCGAGAATTTTTCGGACATAATCTTCGTTCGCTTTGAGCAGATTTGCTGCACTTTCGACGAGTTCGTTTTTCGGCAGGTAGCAGTGTCCGTTATCGCTTGCTCGGCGTAGAATGTGAAGAATTCCCGCAGCGATTCTTCGCGGGTCGTTTGCTTCGATGCCAAGATTTTGCGCAAATTTATCCGCAGTTGCAAAACCGATACCCCAGACTTCCTCGGCGATGATGTATGGATTTTCCTTCACAACATTTATCGCCGCTTCACCGTATCTTTTCCATATTCGGCGCACCATTCCAATGCCGAAACCCTTTCCCATTAAAAATGCAGCCAATTGCGACAGCGATTTCTGCTGAGAATATGCGCTGCGAAGCGCACTCGCTATTTTATCGGCGCGCTTTTTACCGATGCCTTCTACTTCGAGCAATCTTTCGGGATGATTGAACATAATATCGATTGTATTTTCGCCAAATTTTTCGACGATGCGAGAGGCATAAACTTCGCCGATGCCGCGAACGAGGTCGGAAGCGAGATATTTTTCGAGTCCGCTTTTCTCATTCGGAATAGAAATTTTAAAATTTTCCACTTCGAACTGTTTGCCGAACTCTTTATGAATTGCCCATTTGCCCCAAACTTCGAGAATTTGCCCTCGCCGCGGGTTCGGAACCGTGCCGACAACAACTACCGGCAGAAGTGCATCTTTGGGAATAATTTGGATTACGGCAAAATCGTTATCGGGATTTTGGAAAATTATCTTTTCGATTGTGCCGACGATGTGTTTTAAATTATCGCTCATACATTGAAAATATCGAAACGGTGAGTTTGCGCAAATGAAATTAAATTCGAAATATTTTTGAAATGGCGCCTATTTTCGAATTATATTTTATTCCATTCGAGCGTGAGATTTTTCTGCTCATCTCTCTGATATTTTACGACGAGCATTTCAGCAATTATCGACATCGCGATTTCATCGGGAGAATCTCCGCCAATGTCGAGTCCCACGGGCGAATGAAGCACGCTCAAATCAATTTCTTCGTCAAATTCATCCGTAATACGCTTAACGATACTACGTGCCTTGTTTTGCGATGCGAGCATTCCTATATATTTCGGCGATAATTTGCGCAAAAGAAGCGCTTTGAGCACACGATAATCCGTTTCGTGAGAATATGTGGAAATCACAAAAAATGCGTTTTGCGGAATTTTCTCATCGTCGAAAAAATCGATAAATTTTTTGAATTTTAGCACCTTTGCGCCATTAATTTCATCGGGAGAGTCGGCGCGGGTATCGACAACTACTGCTCGAAACGGCAAATTTTTTATATGATACGCAAGCGCTTTTCCGATATGCCCTGCGCCGAAGATAAAAACCTTATCCGCAAGCGCAATATATTCGATGAAAATCGAGACATTGCCACCGCAGAGCATTCCTGTTTGCTGCGAATTTTCGACATCTCCATCGTCAGTTAAATTATAGTTTTTAATGAAAGATTTCCGCGTTTTCATCGCATTTTTTGCATCTGCAATGGCGATTGCTTCGAGTGTTCCTCCGCCGATATTTCCGAAAAAATCGCCATCAGGGAAAACGAGCATTTTTGCGCCTACTTGCGCGGGCCCCGAACCTTTTTTCTCGATAACTGTGAGCAGAACGCCTTCGCTGCCCGATTCGAGCAGTTCGAGCAATTTTTTATGAATTTCAAGTGCTCCAAAATTCATACAACAACACTCTCCCAAAAATATTTAAGAAGACGCAGAGAAACTTCCTTTCGATACTGCGCAGTGGAACGCTGGTCGTCGATTGGTCGTATCTGCAGAGAATATTCTTGTGCAATTTCATTTGCTATGTCGAAAATTTCTGCAATTTTTTTGCCGCGTATTTTGTCCTCGATTTTTTCATCTCTGACAACAGTAGGAGCGACTGCTCCAAATGCGATTCGGATGTTCTCGACGATATCGCCACTTATTCGCGCCAATCCAACAAAAGAAATTTTCGCAAGCGCTGTCGCCTTTCTCGTTCCGATTTTTCTATAAAATGTTTTATCGAATTTATCGAGCGGCACGATAATTTCCCCGACAATTTCATCGCTTTGCAAAATAGTTTCACCGGGACCGACGATAAATTGTTCTATTGGGATTTTTCGCTCGCCGCTCTTGCTTTGAACGATAATTTCCGCTCCGAGAGCATACAGCGGCGGAAGAGTATCTCCCGCTGGCGACGCATTGCATATATTCCCGCCGATTGTTGCGATGTTTCGTATAGCGGGCGATGCCATATTGGAAATCGCCTGTTTCAAAATATCGGGTGTTATTGGATTTTCAAAAACTTCGGTCAGTGTGCATCCCGCACCGATTGTAAGATAATCGTTATCGTCGGCGATACGACGCAACTCTTCGAGATGACCGATAAACATAACATCGGATTGGAATGCGGGCGCAAGTCCCGACCAGCGCTTTGCTCGCACCATCAAATCCGTCCCGCCTGCGAGTGGAACAGCATTTGTCGATGCTTTTATATCGAGCGCCTCGCTCAAATCTTTTGGCCTATATGTTTTTGTCATTTTCCACCGCCGTTTTTCGATGCGAGTTCGACCGCTTCGATTATCATATTCATCCCCGTGCAGCGGCATAAATTGCCCGAAAGTCCGTCTGCGATTTCATCTCGTGTCGGCGATGGATTTTGCGAGAGAATTGCTTCTGTCGCCATAATCATTCCGGGAGTGCAGAAACCGCATTGGACAGCGCCCGCTTCTGCGAACGCATCGGAGATGATTTTAAACCGCTCTGTTTTGCGAAAACCTTCGATTGTAACGATTTCGCTTCCATCGATTGCGCCGACAGGAACGATACAGGAATTTACGAGTTTTCCATTGAGCAGAACCGCACAGGCGCCGCATTCGCCTTCGCCGCAGCCTTCTTTTACGCCCGTATTTTTAAAATCTTCTCGCAGAACATCGAGCAGTCGGCGCAGCGGGTTGCTATCGATAGCGACCGATTTCCCATTTAATGTAAATTTAATTTGGCTCATAGTCTATGTTTTGGAAAATTAAATTTTCTGTTGTATGATATAAGTTGAAATGAGAATTATTATTAAAATCTATCACATTATCTTTTGCGCATGTACCAGCAAACATGTGTTCAAGATGGTACTTGAAAGTATTTGCATCGACTATGAAAACATGTGTTGTTGCCATATTATTTCTCCTTTTTGAACAAAAATATATATTCATGCTTAAATACATAAAATCCACCGACTAATGCTCTA
>JALTEE010000046.1 GCA_027007865.1 bacterium | reverse complement strand
TTTCGGTCGCATCGAATAAAAAATCTTCGAGTAGCGCACTCATCGCCGTGTGAAGTCTTCTCGCACCGATATTCTCTGTTTTGGCATTCACTTCATCGGCGATTTTTGCGATTTCTTTGATTGCGCCGCTCGTGAATTCGAGTTTCACGCCTTCTGTTGCGAGTAGCGCTGTGTATTGTTTAATCAGCGAGTTTTCCGGCTCGGTCAGGATTTTCACGAAATCGTCAGCGGACAGCGATGACAGTTCCACGCGAATCGGCATTCTGCCTTGCAATTCGGGGATTAAATCGGATGGGCTCGACGATGAGAATGCTCCTGCGGCGATAAATAAAATGTGGTCTGTGCGCACAACACCGTATTTTGTCATCACGCTCGTGCCTTCGACGAGTGGCAGCAAATCCCGCTGGACGCCTTCGCGGGATACATCGGGTCCCGATTTGCTGTCCGAACCGATTACTTTGTCGATTTCGTCTATGAAAATGAAACCGACTTCTTCGGCGCGAATTCTTGCGCTTTCGATGACTCTTTCCATATCGATGAGTTTATCGATTTCTTCGGGAAGCAATCTATCTTTTGCCTGTGCGACGGTCATTTTTTTTATTCGCTGCCGTTTTGCGCCCATCATATCGCCGAGCATTTCTTGCATATTGATGCCGAATTCTTCGAGACCGGCTTGCGATACGACTTCGACAGTTTGCAGCATAGGCGTTTGGGTCGATATTTCGATTGTTCTTTCATCGAGGAATCCGCTGTCGAGTTGTTCTGCGAGTTTCTGGCGAGTTCTGTGAAAACTATCAGGTATTTCGCCTTTGGGAGTCGGCAGCAACGCATCGAGAATTCTATTACGGACATTTTGCTTTGCAGGTTCCTCTACTTTTGCCGCTTCCTCCGATTTCACTATATTCACCGCCACCTGCATAAGTTCGCGCACCATACTATCGACATCTCTGCCGACATATCCCACTTCCGTAAATTTCGACGCTTCGACTTTCACGAACGGTGCGCCTGCGAGTTTTGCCAACCTGCGCGAAATCTCCGTTTTGCCGACTCCCGTGGGACCAACCATTAGAATATTGTTCGGCAGAATTTCATTCCGCAACGGCTTCTCGACCATCGCTCTGCGCCAGCGATTCCGAAGCGCAATAGCAACGGCGCGTTTCGCATCGTTCTGACCGATTACATATCTGTCCAATTGTGAAACGATTTCGCGCGGCGTAAGAGCCATCGCACGAGCAACAATAGCATCCTGAAAAATTGCATCTTTCATACTATAACCTCCATTATTTTTTTACGAATAAAAGGACAATAAGCGCAACAATCGCCAGTATCGCTCCGACGAAAAAAACTCCCTGTGGAGAAATCACATCCCATAAAAATCCAGCGAGCAATCCCGACGGCAAATCTACGATACCGATTCCCGTATGATAGATTCCCAGTGCGGTTCCTCGAATTTTCTGCGGAGCGAGGTCGCTGACGAGCGCCCGCGCTATGCCGTCTGTGAATGCCATATGAAATCCGTAAAGCGCCATCAAAATCCACGCCCATATCGGCGCATCGAAAACGGCGAAGCCGAGCGCTGTCAGAATATATACTCCGAAACCGAGCGCGAGTATCATTTTTTTGCTGAACCTGTCGGATGAAATTCCAGCAGGATACGATGCGAGAAAATAGACGACATTATATACGAGATATACCAGTGGCACAATCGCCGGAGCGATTCCCATCGTGCGAATTCGCAGCAGGAAAAATGTAAATGTGAAATTGCCGAGCCCGAAAATCATCGATGCAATAATAAATATTCGCAAATTTTTCGGCATCGCTCGCCACAAAAGTTTTATATGCTTCGATGGCGGGACATCTTTCCGCTCCTTCGCACCGAAAACAATAAATCCAACTCCGATGATGGCAGGAACAACTGCGAGCAGGAAGATAATTCGATATCGATGCTCGATTGTGCCCGACAGCATAAATCGTAGCAGGAGGAATGTGCAAACGGTTCCGATGAGTGCGCCAAATGTGTCCATTGCGCGGTGGAAACCGAACGAGCGCCCGCGGTGCTTCTTGTGCGACGATGCTGCGATGAGCGAATCTCTCGGCGCTGTGCGAATTCCCTTGCCGATTCTATCACCGACGCGAACGCCGAGAACGGACAGCCAACCGTTCGCAATCGACAAGAACGGTTTCACGATTGTGGACAGCGAGTATCCCATAACAGCCAAGGCTTTGCGCTTGCCGAGTTTATCCGACAGATAGCCCGAAAATACTTTGAGCAGCGATGCTGTGCTTTTCGCAATTCCGTCGATTAGTCCGATGAGAAATTTCGGTATCCCTAAAATTTCTGCCATAAATGATGGCAAAATCGGGAAAATCATCTCGCTCGACCAATCGTTGAAAAAACTTGTCAAGCCAAGAAAAAAGACATTTTTATTTATTTTTTTACCGCTATCATTCATAACGAAGGCGTGTAAATCTTGACTAATTTGTGGTGTTTGCTATATTGTTTCCATATCTGCAAAATATATACACAAAGGGGACAAAATGCCAGATGAACATTTTAAAAATCTATTAAAAAAATTGGATGACCGCTCTGCGAGAATCTGTGTTATCGGACTCGGATATGTTGGACTTCCGCTCGCTATGGAGGCTTGCGGCGCTGGATATTTCGTCTCGGGATACGATGTCAGCCCAGTCAAAGTTGCGACATTATCGAAGGGTGAATCGGATGTCGATGATATTCCCTCGCAGCAGGTCAGAAAATACATCGACAACGGTAGATTTTTCCCGACAGACGACCCAAAAATTATATCCGATGCCGATGTCGTGCTCGTCTGTGTTCCCACGCCGCTATCGCGGTTCAAAGAACCCGATATGTCGTATATCGAAAGTGCCGTAGAAAGAATTTGCGAGAACATTCATTCGGAAATGCTAATAATTCTCGAAAGCACGACATATCCGGGCACAACGCGAGAACTTCTCGTGCCTAAATTCGAGGAGAAAGGTTTTAATGTCGGCGAGGATATTTTCGTTGCGTTTTCGCCGGAGCGTGTGGACCCCGGCAATCCGAAGTGGCACACGGGAAACACGCCAAAAGTCGTCGGCGGCGCGACGGAACAATGCACAAATCTTGCATCGGCATTTTATATCACTTTTTTAGATAAAATCGTTCCCGTTTCGTCCGCCGATGCTGCGGAGATGGTGAAACTGCTCGAAAATACATTCCGCTCGGTGAATATCGCTCTGGTGAACGAAATGGCGATGATTTGTGAGCGGCTCGGTCTCGATATTTGGGAAATAATTTCTGCTGCTGCATCGAAACCGTTTGGATTTATGCCGTTTTATCCCGGTCCCGGCGTCGGCGGACATTGCATTCCAATCGACCCGCACTATCTCTCTTGGAAACTGCGCGCAATGAATTTTAATGCGCATTTCATCGAACTGGCGAGCGAAGTGAACTATCGAATGCCAAACTTCACTGTCGATGGAATTGTCAAACATTTGAACAATCATAAAAAATGCTTGAAAGACGCTACTGTGCTCATTTTAGGAATAGCATATAAGAACGATATTTCCGATGTCCGCGAATCGCCGGCGCTCGATTTGATACGATTACTAACAAATTGGGGCGCATCTGTAATTTATACAGACCCGTATGTTCCGAAATTGCGCTGGGGAAACGATTTCATCGAATCCGCAGAACTCACGGAAGAATTGCTGAAATCGGTGGACATCGCAGTGTTAGTCGCAAACCATTCCGATTTCGACTACGATTGGATTGCAAAAAACGCACCGCTAATTTACGATGCGAGAAACGCATTTTCTGGCGTCGCCGACCCCAATGGTAAAATAGCGATATTGGG
>JALTEE010000045.1 GCA_027007865.1 bacterium | reverse complement strand
ATTATTACATAAATTTCCACATTCAAAAATATGGTAATCGATAGAAATAAACTATTATCGTTAATCGATGAGGCGGGCATTGTCGGTGCTGGCGGCGGCGGATTTCCCGCTGCGGTGAAACTTGCCGGAAATTTTTCGCACTATATCGCAAACGGCGCAGAATGCGAACCGATGCTCCACAAAGACATCGAATTGATGGAGCGCCATCCGAAGGAAATTGCCGAAATGCTCGCTATTATGCGAGATGCAACCGATGCGCAAAACACATATTTCGCCGCAAAAGAAAAATACAAAAAAAAAAAACAAAAAATTTCGCCTTTTTTGAAAAAACACAAAATCACACCGATTTATCTCGACGATATCTTCCCCGCTGGCGATGAGTTTGAAATCGTCGAAAGAGTTCTGGGAAAAGTAATTCCGCCTGCAAACATTCCTCTCGCCGTCGATGCCGCCGTCAACAATGTCGAGACATTGCTGAATATCCGCCGCGCAATCGATGGCAAACCTGTCATCGAAAAATGGCTCACCGTGGCGGGCGAAGTAGAAAAACCATTCACAGCGGTCGTTCCGCTCGGAACACCTGCATCGCACCTTTTGAAATTCGCAATTCCAAAATTGGAAAATTATATACTCATCGAAGGCGGACCGATGATGGGCGTAATCGTCGATAGCGAAGAACCTGTCAAAAAGACCACATCGGGCTTTATCGTGCTATCTCCGGAACATCCCATTGTTCGCTATCGAACGATGCCGATTAACTATGTTCTTCGCATCGCAGCGTCAGCGTGTTCGCAGTGTCGTTCCTGCACCGATTTATGCCCGCGCTATCTGCTCGGTCATCCGCTCGAACCGCACAAGATAATGCGTTCCGCAGCAATGCCGCTGTCGCTGCCCGTCGAAACTATGACAGCCGCACTCTTATGTTCCGAATGTGGAATATGCGAACAATTCGCCTGCCCGATGGGGCTTTCGCCGCGAAGAATCAATCAGGAATTGAAAAAGCGATTTGCGCAACAAGATGTGCGATACAATTGGAATGGCAAAAATATTTCGCCGCGTGATGTGCGCGAATTCAGAAGAATACCGGCACGGAGACTCGCAGAAAGACTTGGAATTCTAAAATATCTTGACATTCATCCGAAATTCATTCCCGCATTTCCACCGTCGGAAAAATTACTTCTTCCGCTAAAACAAAATGCAGGAGCACCATCGCAGGCAATCGTCAAAGTGGGCGAAAAAGTCTCGGCGGGACAAAAAATCGCAGTTGTTCCACAGGGAAAATTAGGCGCACCATTACACTCTCCAATAGATGGAAAAGTTATTCAAACAATGCAAAATATCGTTATATCGAGATAAATGAACAGAGCATCTAAATAACTGGATTACTGTATTTTCAAAAATAGTGTTTTTTAATAATAAGTTTGGATAATAATAACGATGTTTCGAGTTCCGAATCGCAATTTTAATCTCGGAACTTATCCTTTCCCGCCGAGCCAGGATTGGATTTGGGCATTAGAAAATTTGCTCATCACATTTTTTATTTGCTATTTTTGACTACTACCATAATTTTATCGTTCAAAACACAACAGGGGGTAAAATATGATATCGAGATACACGCTTCCGCAAATGGCGCGCATCTGGACAGATGAAAATCGTTTCAAAAAATGGCTTCGCGTTGAAATTGCGGTATGCGAAGCGCTCGCCGAACAGGAAATAATTCCCGAGGAAGCCGTCGACGAAATAAAAAAGAAGGCGACATTCAAACTTTCCGATATACGCAAAGCGGAGGAGAAAAGCAAACATGAGGTCGTTGCGTTTTTGAATGTGCTTCAGGAAAAAGTCGGCAACGATGCTTCGAGGTGGATACACTATGGTCTAACTTCATCTGATATAATGGACACTGCACTTGCATTGCAGATTAAAGATGCCGCCAGGATAATATCTGATAATATCGATACGATTATCGACACACTGAAATCACTTGCTATGAAACACAGATATACCCCCATCATAGGTCGCACACACGGAATGCACGCAGAACCGACTACTCTCGGGCTAAAGTTCGCCGCCTGGTTCGATGAAATGAATCGCAATAGAGAGCGTTTTGAATTTGCGCTACCGCAAATTCTTATCGGCAAGACTTCAGGCGCTGTAGGCAATTTCGCAAATATAGACCCAGAAGTTGAAGAAAAAGTGATGAAAAAACTAAAACTTTTTCCCGAACCAGCAGCAACGCAAATTGTTCACAGAGATAGGCACGCATTCTTTATTTCCGTGCTCGGTTTGATAGCGACTTCTATCGAAAAATTTGCGACAGAAATTCGGCATTTGCAGCGAACCGAGATAGGCGAACTCGAAGAACCGTTCACCGCATCGCAACAAGGTTCATCGGCGATGCCTCACAAGCGAAACCCGATTCAGTGTGAGCAATTGTGCGGACTGGCAAGATTGATGCGCTCGTATATTATTCCAGCGATGGAAAATATTGTTCTGTGGCATGAGCGCGATATATCGCATTCATCGGTAGAACGCATAATCATTCCCGACGCGATGATACTCGCAAATTATATGCTCGAAAAAATGAACACAGTTCTATCGGGACTTGTTATTCACACCGACAGAATGTTGCAGAACATCGATTTTACAAAGGGGCATATATTCAGTCAGCGGTTGCTTCTTCGACTCATCAAGGCGGGTGTTTCTCGACAGAAGGCGCATCTTATGATTCAAGGAAAGATTATGTCGTCGTGGAAAAAGGGGAAAGATTTTAAAGAAGAGGTCGTTAAAGATGGCGAAGTGCGAAGATATATTTCACTCGAAGAAATAGAAGCACTCTTTGACCTTGATGTGTATATCAGATATGTGGATGTTATTTTCAAACGAGTTTTCCCAAAGGAAATGATAAAACCCAAAAAGAAAAAGCCTTTGAAAAAGACAAAGAAAAGAAAATAACATTCATTATTTCGAAATAGTTAAAATAGACCATATTTTAATTAGAGCGACGATATTTTTTCTGCTCTGTTCAATAAATTTTTCGTGCTTTCCAATCCTCACAAATCTGGATGGAGATGAATTAATGTAATTCATACAAAATTCGGGGGATTTTTAATGGTATCCGACAGCCCATTGAATATAGCATTTTTGTGGCATATGCATCAGCCGTGGTATCTTCTCGATGGCGACGGCGAAGCGGTTATGCCGTGGGTGCGACTTCACGCATTGAAAGATTATTACGATATGCCACTTCTGGCGCAACAAATAGGAATTCCAATTACAATAAATCTCGTTCCTTGTTTGCTCAAACAAATCGAACTTATAGCATCGCGCAAAAGCACCGACTTATACTGGGAAGCATTTTTGCCTGAGATGTCGGAGATGCAAGAAGCAAAAATAAATGTCGTAATATCGAATTTTTTCAATGTGAATTATGAGCATCACATAAAATTGTCGCTGCGATATAGCGAGCTACACGCTAAAAGGGGGGAATCGAGCGATTGGCGAGTATTTTCCAAACAGGAAATCCGTGATTTGCAGATGCATTTTATTCTCGCATGGCTCGGGCAAAGCCTTCGAGAAACACCAGAAGTCAAAGAACTTATACAAAAAGACAGGGAATATTCTATAGATGACAAACAATTTTTAATAAAAATTTGCGACGAGCGCATTTCACAGATAATCCCGTTCTACCGCAATCTCGCGAAAAATAGTGAAATTCAACTAACTACAACACCATATTACCATCCCATTCTGCCGCTGTTGTGCGACCTTAGCATTGCAAAAAAAGCAAATCCATCGACTATACTGCCGAAGAAACCTTTTATATTTCCCGGCGATGCTGTTCGTCAGGTAAAATCCGCAATGAAATATTTTTCAAAAATTATGCAGACGAAAC
>JALTEE010000044.1 GCA_027007865.1 bacterium | reverse complement strand
ATACATTCCCGCGGGCAATTTCGACGCATCCCAGACGATTTTGTTGCTCCCCTTTTGGATATGAAACTTTTTTACAATTCTGCCGGAAATATCCGCAATCGATACATCGCAGAGTTTGTTTACATCGCTGCCGACGAGATTTATTCTACATATCGAGTTGAATGGGTTCGGCGATGCGATTATCGAAATGTTTTGCGGCTTTTGCAATTTCAAATTTGCAACTCCCAGAGAAGACCCGGGGGCAAGAACAGCGATATTGTCGATATACCAGCCGAGTTGCACATCTCTGTTGCTTGACCCGAAATCCCATAAAATCGAGATATTTTGCCCGCAGAAATCGTCGAGTGGAATTGTCATTTTGTGCCACGGTGTTCCCGGGTCGTCGTCGGCGAACACAGAATCGCCTTCAGGAATTAGCCAATTATATGCGCTTGCTGCACAATCATATCCCCACAATGGTTTCACCGCTGTTGTTCCCGATGGTGTTGCTATAAGAATTCGTCCGCCATCGTGTGCAACAGCGAGTGAAGTATGCCAATCTACCAGTTGAAAACGATACCACTCGTCGTATTCGAGCGTCGCGTTTGTTCTTCCCGTAAGGTCCACATCGAGAATGAGCCTCGATTGTGAACTGTCGCTGTAATCTCCGGAAAGTTTTGTGCACCAGAGGTTTGTGCCGCTGGGAACACTTTGTGGTCCATCGGGGTCGAGCAGCGACGGCGAACCCCATTCCCAATCCTGATACCAGTCGAACGATTGCGTTGTCAGCCCGCCATTATCGCTCTCGAAATCGGAAAAATATACCGTGTCCGCAGGAGCAAGTTGGACGGTGAGAAATATCGATGCGCTGTCGTTTGGAAAAACTATATTGGAAATAGTTTTCGGATAATATCCGTCGGCTACAACAGTTATGGAATAACTCCCCGCCAGCATTTCGCGATGAAAATCGCCGACCGGCAATTGATTATTAATCCATCTTCCTACTTGGTTGAACCAAATTTGCGCACTCACGGGTTCGCCCGTGATGCTATCGACAACGATACCGTGAATTCCCGAAAGTGCAAGTTTTAGCAGATGAAGCATCGACTCGTAATTATTGTCCCAAATGCCGGGCAAGTCCGAATCGGGAGGCCATTTTGTATTATTTAACTCGATTGTCAGGTGTAGCCCGTTTCCGTTGTGATAATCCCAATCCTGCATCGAGCCATCGACTTCATACCAATCGAAGCCGTTTGTAATTCCCTGCGGAAAAGCACCCGAATACATCGGCGGGTTAAGCGAAGAATATGCGATGGAGCGAGCGATATACAAATCGTTGTCGGGAGCGCGAACAGTATCGAAATCCCACGGATAGTTCACTACAACCGAGCCAGTGTGATAGTTCACCGTCATAGATTGCTGATGCATCGAGAAAAATTGCATCATCGCATCGGTTTCGGGCTCGGTGGAATACGAACCGTCGCCACCCTGCACGCCATCGGGAACGGGAAAGTTCCTGTTTAAATCGACATAGTTCCCATTTGTTCTTCTGCCGTGAGCGTTTCCATCGGGGTTCATCATCGGTATGACCCACAGTTCGAGGGAATCGACAATATGCGTCAATCTTGCATCGCTGCCATAATTTTGCGTCAGAGAGTCGCATAGCCAGATGAGCAGTTCTGTTCCCACAGGCTCGTCGCCGTGCATCGTCGATATATATACAAATTCGGGCTCGTTTTCATCGACATCGGGATTGTCGGTGATGCAAATTGCCCATAGCCACCGTCCTTCGACCGATGGACCGAGACTGTCGATTTTAACAATCGATGGATAACTGCTCGCGAGGTTGTGCACCCAGTCGGATAACTGGTCGTAGTTGTGATACATCACATCGTCGGGGTGCGAAATCGCATATTGCGCATTCTGCGCCGATGTATCCACCAAAGCGGTCGGCGCATATCCCAGAAGAGTGAGTTTTAAAAATCCGTCCGAATCGACATAGACTTTCATATCGCCCGTTTGCGGCGAATAATCCTCTATGTATTTCACAATTTTTTGAACTTCTTTCAGCTGTGCGCGCCCAGAGATATTTATTCGAACGGGAAACTCGTCATCGGGCTGCGCGAAAAGTAGAGAAAAAAAGATGAAAGCGAAAGATAGGTATAAAAATTTTCGCATCGAAAACCTCGCTAAATAGATTGCCTAATAAAATATGTGCTTTTTTAAAAAATCAAAGTGGAAACAATAATTTTTAATTGTATCTCCCGCGTATCTATGTAAATTTGAAACTATGAGCAAGATAATCAAATTATCGGATGATGTTGCGAACCGTATCGCTGCCGGCGAAGTCGTCGAACGACCCGCTTCTATCGTCAAAGAGCTGGTGGAAAATTCTCTCGATGCCGGCGCGGACTACTTGGAAATTGTGCTCAAAAATGGCGGAAAGGAACTCGTTATCGTGAACGACGATGGCGAAGGAATGTCGCCTGATGATGTTATTCTCGCACTGCAGAGGCACGCCACGAGCAAGATTTCGTCCGCAGAAGATTTGAGTTCTATTGCCACGCTGGGTTTTCGCGGCGAAGCGCTGCCATCCATCGCATCCGTGGCGCTTGTGGGAATTATTTCCCGCACTCACAACAGCGAGGCTGCATTCCGAGTTTTAATTGACAACGGCGAAATTATCGAGCAAGGAGAAATTCCCGCTCAAATCGGAACGACTGTGTCGGTTAGCAGACTTTTCGATAAAATTCCAGCACGCAAACGATTTTTGAAATCCGATTCATCGGAACTTTCGCGGTGCAACGATGCAATAGTTCGCCTTGCTCTCGCGCATCCAAGTGTATCTTTCCGAGTGGAAGCGGATGATAAAGAAACGCTTTATCTAACATCCTGCGCAGAATTTCGCCAGCGAATCGAGCAGATATTCGACGATGAAGTAATCGAAAAAATTAAAGAAGTTCAATACGAGGTTTCCGAATATTCTATTTTCGGTTTCGTCGGCGATAGAACACTACATCGCTCGCGCACATCCGATGAATATTTCTTTTTTAATGGTCGCCCAATCAAAAGCGGATTGCTAACGAGTTCACTGCACAAAGCATTTTCGGGTTTGCTTCCGCCAAGAAGATATCCCGTTGCATTCATCTATATCGAGGCACCGCCAGAACTTGTCGATGTCAATGTTCATCCTGCAAAAACTGAAGTGCGTTTCAGGCGCGAAGAGGTTGTCTATGGAATGCTTTATAGAGCAGTTTCAAATGCAATCGGTGGACCAACGCCTGCTATGTCGGTAAAGCCGTTAAAATTTTCTTCGGAGCAAGTCATTCAGCAGACGCGGCTCGATTTTCCACAGGTGAAGCGACCCGCGCCAGGACGAAAATTGCACCCGCAAAAATTGGATATTCAGCGGGAAATAGCGGAAGCAATCGATAATATCGGGCTGGAGTCGGAACCGATACGGCAGCACGAGCCGACTCCGCAGTTTTTGCAGGTGCTCGACACCTATATAATCACGAAAACGAAGGGCGGAATGCTCATTCTCGACCAACACGCAGCGCACGAGCGAGTTCTGTATGAACGGGTGATGCGCGCTATCGAAGCAGAAGGATTGTCGGGACAAAGACTGCTCTTTCCCGTGGAAATTCAACTCCCGCCGCAGTGGACTTCTATACTGGCAAAGTTTTTGCAAAAATTCTCCGCAATCGGTTTCGAAGTGGATATCACATCATCGGATAAAGCCGTGCTGCATTCTGTTCCCGCATTTATTAAAACGGGAAATTATGAAAACCTTTTCCGCGATATTTTGGAAGAGATATCCGATTTTGTGAAT
Organism: bacterium; assembly: GCA_027007865.1. Lineage (GTDB taxonomy): Bacteria > UBP14 > UBA6098 > B30-G16 > B30-G16 > JAGHAI01. Next base: position 89 of record JALTEE010000044.1, on the reverse strand, counting down.
GATACGCCGGAAGTAATAAAGAAATTTGCCGCGACAGTCGCCTGCCACGCTGCTATCAAAGCGGGACAAAAATTATCGCAGGATGATAT
>JALTEE010000043.1 GCA_027007865.1 bacterium | reverse complement strand
GAGGTTTTTATGGAAGCGTTGGGTATGATTGAGACAAAAGGTCTCGTCGCGTTAATCGAGGCATCGGATGCAATGGTCAAAGCCGCGAATGTCCGATTGGTCGCCTATGATAAAACTGGCGGCGGATATGTAACAGCGTTGATTCGCGGCGATGTTGCCGCTTGCAAGGCTGCCACAGAAGCAGGAGCACTTGCCGCTCAAAAAGTCGGCGAACTCGTGTCTGTTCATGTTATTCCGCGCCCGCACAAGAATATCTATGAGGTGTTCCCAATCAAACTCCCAGAGGAAAAGTAATTATTGCGAGGTAATCAATGCAGGACATTGAAATAGACCGCATCGTTGCGGAAGTTGTCCGCCGCATTCATAGTGAACAGAACAATAGTGCACCGCCTTCTGATGAAAAATCGGAACCGAAGTGGGATGCGGACTCGTTTATTGAGCGCTCGAAAATTGCGCAGAGGAAATTTCAAGAACTCGGTCTCGAAATTAGAAAACGCGCAATTCGAGCGATGCGGTGCGCTATAATCGAGAAAGCAGACGAACTCGGGCAGATGGCTGTATCCGAAACGACATTCGGGAAAATGCCCGACAAACGCGAAAAAATCCTCCTCGCCGCAGACAAAACTCCCGGCGTAGAAGATTTAGTCACGAGGACATTCAGCGGAGATAACGGATTGACAATCGAGGAGCCTGCACCTTATGGCGTCGTTCTTTCGATTACGCCATCGACAAATCCGCCGAGCACTGTGGTGAATAATTCGATTTCGAACATCGCAGCGGGGAACTCGATAATTTTCCAGCCGCATCCATCGGCAAAGAATGTGAGCATACTGACAGCGAATATCTTGCGCGACGCAATATCTTCCGTCGGCGTCCCTGCGGATACGATACTCTGCGTTCCCGAACCAACACTGGATACCGCAAACGAATTGATGCACCATCCGGGTATAAACCTCGTCGTCGTTACAGGCGGAATGGGTGTTGTTAATGCTGCTCTCAACTGCGGGAAAAAAGCGATATGCGCTGGTCCGGGGAACCCTCCCGTTATTGTAGATGAAACAGCGGATATATCGAAAGCGGCAAAAGACGTTGTTGCTGGCGCTTCTTTTGATAATGGAGTTCTTTGCACTGCGGAAAAAGAAGCTTTTGTAGTTGAATCTGTTGCGGACGAATTTTTACGCCAGATGCGCGCTGCGGGTGCATTCCAACTTTCTCCGACAGATGCGCAAAAAGTCGTTGAAATGGTCATAGAAAGCGACCCGACAGGTAGTGGTGAAAGACACCCCGCAATAAACAAAAAATTTGTCGGGAAAAATGCGTCTGTAATAGCGAAATCCGCTGGTATAGATGTCGCCGATGCGCCGCTGCTTTTCTTTGAAGCACAGTGGGATAGCCCGATTGTTATGGTGGAGCAATTGATGCCTGTTTTTCCTGTGGTGCGTGTTCCGAATGTCGATGAAGCGATGCGGCTCGCCGTGCTCGTGGAACATAATTTTAAACACACTTTTATAATGCACTCGAAAAATATCGAGCGTCTCTCGAAAATGGCACGCTTGTGCAATGGAAATATTTTTGTTAAAAATGGACCGTCGTTTGCGGGATTAGGATACAGAGGCGAAGGACACACAACTCTCACAATCGCAGGAACGACTGGCGAAGGACTTACGAGTGCGCGGTCATTTGTCAGACCGCGAAGATGCACTTTGGTGGACTATTTTAGAATAATTTAATTTCTTGGAGGCACAATGAGAAGTGCTTATTTCAAGGCATTTTTCGCATTACTCATACTTGCGTCGCTTATATGGGGAAAGGAGTATGATTTCCAGCGCCATTTTGCAAAAAAATGGCATGTAAAATCCAGTGATGTCATACTTTTAAAAAATCCTGTGGGCGAGATTCACATCAGCAACACCGACCCTAAACTGGGTTCATTTGTCATTGTCAAACAGCGAGTATATGCCGCCTTCGACGAACTCTCAAAAAGCAGACAGATGGTTATGATGGTCAGGCTTGCGGCAACACGAAGGCAGGATTCACTATTACTCTCTGTCCAGTTCCCTATGCATATGTTCGACAAATACAAATATCCCGATATGGGCGGATATTTTACTCCCGAAGTAGAAGGAATTTGGCAGGGGAAAAAGATGACCGTTTCTCCTAAAAAGGGTGTGAAATTGCTTTCGGATATATATATTCAAGTTCCAGTTGGACAAAAAGTTGTAATTAGGTCGATTGCCGTAACATTTGTCATCGAGGATTTTCAGGGAGATATCGATTTTGCTACCGACCATGCGTCTGCTATGACAGCGGGAGATATCCGCGGGAATCTTTTTCTCACATCTTGTCACGGTGCACTTTCCGTGAGCAAATTTACCGGCGACCTCTTTTATGATGGCGAAGATTCCGATATATCTTTCTGCGATGTTATAAAAGGCACTGTCCGCGCGAAAAGCACAACGGGCGATATCATTTGGAATGCAAAATGCGACTCGGTCGATTATGTAGAAATGGAATCACTATCAGGAAAAGTTATGTTCGATGGGGATTTTGGGAAATATACACGGCTTATAAACGATGAAGGCACAATTGAAATCGAACCTACATCGTATGTTGGAGATTCGCTTGTAGCCACAACGGCTGGCGGCGATATATCTTTACAAATGCCGGAAAACTATGCTCACGAAATCATTGCGACATCAAAAGAAGGAAAAGTTAAGCAGAAACTCCAAGAGGGAAATAGCAATAATATATCCGCTATGTTAAAAGGACAATATGGGAAAGTTATCCTTCGTTCACAGCGTGGAACGATAAAATTGAATATAAAAAGTTCAAAGTAGTGTTCAGGGGGGCAATGCCAGACCTTCCGGATGATATAGATTCGAAGATACTCGAGCTTAGAGCCATTGTTGAGTCTCAGCCGAGCGCAGAAGTTTATGCGCAGCTCGCCGATATGTATCGAACAGGGGGACAACTCGAACTTGCCACTGAAACCTGCGAAAAAGCGATAAGTCTTTTCCCCGACGATGTGGGCTGCCTTATGACTTATGCCCGCGTGCTGTTAGATTCTGGATTGTTCGAAGAAGCGGAAGCACTATTGGAAAAAATTATAGACCTCGGCGGAGAAGAAGCTGGAACGCTTATAATGATGGGACAATTATATGTAAAAAAAAGCGACCTCGCGGGAATTCACTCGATTGCCACAAAACTGGCGGACAAATTTCCAAATGATGTCAGAGCAAAAAAATTCCTGAGTCTTTTAAAATCGAGAAATTTACTCCCAGCGGGAATTTCTATAGAAGAAAAGAAACCCGTTCTTCCTGTGCCCGATGCTGCGAAAGTCGAGATAATATCACCTGATAATATGCCTCCTGACACCACTAAAATAGCAACCGTTGAATCGGGAGAAACAACCGCTTTTGCGGGGGCACCGTTGTCACAAAAGGCACCAACACAAGCTCCTGCAACAAAAAAGATTGCCCAAAAACCTGCCCAAAAAGTTCGCAAAAGACCCGCTGCAAAACAAACGGTTTCTACTGTGCCAATCGAGGATATGATGCGATTACTTTCTATGCTCAATGGAATTGTTGGTGTTCAACATGTCGTCCTCATCGACCCGATGCAAAAAATGATGGCAAGTAAAGGTTGTCCTACGCATATTGCAAAGGCGATTGGCGGATTAGTGCGCTCTTTGAGCAGAGCGATGTTCGTTGCTTTCGATGCACTCGATTTTGGCGAGTGGAACAAGGGTGTGATAGAAATAGAACGGACAACAGTGCATCTCATCGGGGTAGAAGGATATTGGATTGCGCTGCTGTGTGATACATCTGTCTCGCTGGGAGCACTGCGCATCGCTGTTAACTCCATCATAAGAAGACAAATAAAACCGAAGAGAATGTAGATGGG
>JALTEE010000042.1 GCA_027007865.1 bacterium | reverse complement strand
GAACGATATTTGTTTAACTTCAATAGATGGATATTTATATGTTGTTGTTTTAGGTAAATACGAGGATGGGACATCAGCTCTTTTCGTTCTTCGCACAGATATCGAAATGCAGGTATATAATTATCCTACGGAACCGGTTTCACCGATGAGGATTTATCCTAATCCGGTATTTACGGGAACGAATGCTTATGTTTCTGTGGATAATGCGACAATCTACGATATAACGGGTAGAATCGCAGGGAAAATTACCCCAGAAAAAAATTACATAGATACCAAAAATTATCTGCCAGGACTGTATCTCGTTAGAGGAAAATATCGCAATAAAACCGTTTCAGCGAAATTGCTAATTATCGAATAATGATACTGGATTCCCAATCGAGTTGGGAATGACACCCTTCGGGTGGTTCCACGCTTCGCCGTGCATCGGGGTTGAGCATAGCGAAATCCCGAGATACAAAATGTAGCCGAGTTCACGAGGCATAGATTTTGTTGGTCGGGATCCGCTCCTTGCTGTCGCTCAAATTATCGAGAGCCTTACGACTTTTCCGTCCATTCCCAGCACTTTTCTTGTCATTCCCGTGAAAACGGGAATCCACAAGCGTTCCGCTTGACCATCCACTTGGGAATGACAGATGAAGCGGATATAAAGCCTGTCGTGAGAAATTCCAACATAGTATCGGTCGATAGTTTCGGAATAGAGTATATATAGATAATATTCTGTATTAGCGCTTAGCATTGCAAAATTTGTAATTAAGGAGAGGAATTTAACCCCCCATCCCGCCGTGGCGGGATAACAGCCACCCGTTCTCATATAAAAATCTATTAAAATTAGTAAAAATAAAACTCCGGCGGAGGGATTTGAACCCCCAACCTAGTGGTTAACAGCCACCCGCTCTACCTATTGAGCTACGCCGGATTATTTTTTCAAAACATACAGCAGAGATACCTAATAATGATATTCGATTGAAAATGTCAAGATGTTTTTAGAACGAAAACCATTTGCCGAAAATTAAGTCGTTATCGGTGATTTCTTCGACTAATCTATCAAAATTACTCCCAAAATTCCCATAATAGCACAGTATATCCCGAATATCCAAAGTTTTCCTTTTTTCAAAATCGGGATGAGAAGCGAGAGTGCCGCATATCCTATAACGGCGGCAACTATTGTTGCGAGCAGCAGCGATGGCGATGGAGATATATTTGCGGAAATCATCTCTTTTGCTTTGATTGCCGCTGCGCCTGTGAGTGCCGGTATTGCGAGGATGAATGAAAATTCCGCCGCTTCTTCGGGCGCCGCACCGAGCCAGAGCGCCATTACAATCGTCGAACCGCTGCGGGAAATGCCCGGCAATATCGCAAATGCTTGCGCAATCCCGATGAGCATCGTCGTAAAAAGATTTAAGCGAAAATTTTGCGCACTGCGACGATGAATCAGTAAAGTCGAGAGCAAAATTGCCGCTGTTATGATAAGCATTGCTGCGGCGAGTTTCGGATTTGAAAACATCGATTCGAGTGCATCGCCCCAGATAACGCCGATTATGCCCGCAGGAATAGATGCCCAAGCGATGAGCAACGCCAATTTTGTATTCTCATCGCTAAATCGCCTGTAAAATAACGAGCGAATAATGTCCATTATCTTTTTGCGGTAGAATACGATAATCGCCAGCAGTGTTCCAAAGTGAAGAAATATTTCGACAGTTGCGCCGCTTTCGACCATGCCGAGCAACGATTTGCCGATAACGAGATGCCCCGAACTCGAAATCGGCAAAAATTCGGCAATTCCTTGAAGCACGGCGAGTAAAATCAGCGACAGCATTTTTTCCCCTTGTGAAATTCGATTAACATACCGATATTAATTGTTGTTCGACGATTTTCAAAAACAAATATTTAGCAATTCAAAATTATTGTCGAACATTGCATCGATATCGGTAATGCAAATTTATTGACATTTCAAGAATATTAGATTATTTTCAATATCGAAATATTTTTAAGGAGGGATTATGAGCGAGCAAAACGCTTTGGGAATGATAGAGACGAAAGGTTTGGTTGGGTTGATTGAGGCGTCCGATGCAGCAGTAAAAGCGGCGAAAGTCGTGGCGGTGCATTATGAGCGCACTGGCGGTGGATTGTGCATAATAAAACTTCGTGGCACGGTCGGTGCCGTGAAAGCCGCTATCGAAGCAGGTTCGCAGGCTGCGATGAAGGTCGGCGAACTCATTTCATCGCATGTTATACCGAATCCTGTGGAAGATATCGAACCGATGATTAATCCTATAAGACCACCGGCAACACAAAAACCAGCCGTAGAATTTCACAAATGGCGCAGAAAACAAGTAAAGACAAAAGCGGGGCAAACACTATCCATAAGGTTTGTTGCCGATGATGAAAAATTCGCAAAAATCATGAACAAATTGAAAAAATCAGGCATCGAATCGCTCGACTACAACGAAATACGATATCTTGCTCGCAGAATCGACGGATTTCCGATGACAAAATCGCAGATAAGAAATGCGGGCAAAAGACAGATTCTCGAAATATTCAAGTCCTACGAAGTTGAAATAATAGATTAGTGTTTATCGAGTATTTGAATAAGATTTTCCATAATTTCCTTGCTCGATGCGCGAATTATGCATATTTTCTCGTCTATGGAATCAATATCAGATGAAAAGCATTCGGTTCCTGCGGATTTTCTGCGTGCTTTTTCGGGGCAAGATGATGCGCGGCATTTTTTATGGCAAGCGCACATTTCGGGACGAATCGCTTCGGCATATTTATTCGCCGGTCCATCCGGCGTAGGCAAATTTCTTGCTGCACTCGAATTCATAAAATTTCTAAAATGCCCGAACCGCAGCGAGGGCTCACCTTGCAATAACTGCCAATCCTGTCGAACTATTACTCTGTGGGATAACCCCGATGTATTCATCATCTTCCCGATGCCTAAATCCGTCTGGGAAAGCGACAGCAGAGGTAAATCTTACGATGATTTTCGCAAAACTCCGCATCTGCGACCCGCTTTTGGAAAATCATCAGCGATTTTGCTCTCGATGATACGCGAAGTTCAGCAGTTTTTAGCGACACCTGCCACGAGCGACGGTGGGAAATTCGTTCTCGTGCCCGATGCACACAAAATGAATAAACAGTCGGCGAACGCATTTTTGAAAACACTCGAAGAACCGCCCGAAGATGCGCATATAATTCTGTCCACAGACCGCGCAGAAGCGCTACTGCCGACAATTCGCTCGCGCGCTCAATTGGTGCGCTTCAAAAGATTATCCACACAAGATGTAATTCGACAACTCGTGGATAATTATCAATTTCCGCCCGAGCGTGCCGATAATGTCGCATCGATTGCGGAAGGAAGCATTGCAAAAGCCTTGCTGGTGTCATCTGAAGAATTTCAACATTTTAGAAACGATGCGCTAAAACTGATAAAAAACGCTGCGGAAAAGAATATCGCATCTGTTTGGGAATGGGTCGCATCCGCTCACGGACAACTCGACTATGCGAAATCATTTGTTGCAGCGCTGATGTCTATTGCGAGAGATGTTGTTGTGGCGGCATCTGCTAATGGAACGATATTGAACACCGACATTGCCGAAGAAATCGTTCACATCGCAAAAAGGTTCGATTCGAAATTCGATGCGCTCGATATGTTAAAAAACCTTTCATCGCTCCAAATGGACCTCGATAGAAATCCGCAATATGCGCTGTTCTACGGTGCGATTGCCACTGTGATTATAAAAGCATTTGAAAAATGACAAAATTAAGTTTCGATTGGAAATACATTTTTATAAAAGTTGTTTGATTTTAATAAAAAAATTTCTTGCGAGATGGACAATCGGAATAAATATTTAAGAACAATTATTTAAAAATGAGGAGGATTTATGCGCAGGATATTATGGTTTCTGCCTTTTGCAGCACTTCTTTTCTTTGTCGGGTGCGACAAGCCAGGGCACGAAGCGGAGGAAATTCCTACCGATGGCACAAGTTGGGAAATTATCAATACTTCTGACAATATAATGCCCAATCTTTTGTCCGGTTACATTTCGAATGGGGGAGAATTTTTGGCGGTCGGTGCCAGCGGTGGATTTGTTGCAGTTTCACACGATGGAGGCGAACATTGGACAACAAACGCAATCCCTGAAATGGAATCCGAAGGATATGCTGTGGAAGGAATCACATTCGCCAATGAGCAGGTCGGCGTCTTCGGCGGTAAGATGTCTTTATATAGAACTACAAATGGTGGAACAACCTGGGTTGATGTTGGCGAAGGCGTTGTTGGCGAAGACAATATTAAAGCGGTGCAATACATCGGCGACGATATATACTATGCAATATCGAGTGGAAACTTCTTCGTATCAAATGATGGCGGAGCCACCTGGACAGTATCCGAAATAGCACATATGGCTGACTTAAAAATCGGCGCTACCGGTATGGATTTCTACGATGCAGACCACGGAATGCTATCGACAACGGGCTTTTTTACATTTTACACGAACGATGGCGGGCAAAATTGGTATGTGGAACCACTGGGAATGGACACCGTTTTCTACGATGTTGCAGCAGTCGACACAGGCATATATTATCTCTGTGGGCAAGCGGGCGTCATCGTATATCGTTCTCTTGCAATTGATACTACATTGTGCCATTACGATACGACTATAATAATCGACAGCAGTATGATAATCGATACAGATACGATTCCGATTGATACTACTTGGGAAGTCGACACGACATTCGATATTACATTCGTCGATTCGTTCGACACTACAGTCGGAATTTATAATAGAGCAAATAATGATTACAACAGGGAACTTACGAGCATCGATATATATGGAAGTTATGGGATTTGCGTCGGCAAGGCAGATGCAGATGAAACAGTTCTTATTTCGGAGGACGGCGGCGCAACTTGGAATAAAATACCTTATGCAAATGTCTATGGTGACCTTTTATGGACGCAATTTACCCCAGAGGGCGATGCCGCAATTCTTGTCGGCAACGATGGTGTTCGGGGTGGTGGTGCCATTAGAATTTGTGACGGAACATTTTCAAACTGGAATGCAGCAAATTTTGGAACGACAATCGCTATGCAAGATATGGTATTCCTCGATTCGCAGAACGGTGTTTTTGTTGGGAAAAAAGGCGCAATATATACTACAAACGATGGCGGAAATACTTTAATCGCAAGGGTTTGTCCTATGGCGCCCGATACCGGCGATATCACGATAAGTGGCGTAGCCTTTATCTCTTCGACCGATGGCATAGCTGTGGGAACTGACACGCTCATCATAAAGACATCCGATGGGGGAAAGTCCTGGCAATACCTATCGGGAGACAATATATCCGCAGAAACCGATATCGACCATTTGAATAAAATCCAGATGGTATCGGAAAATGTAGGATACATTGTAGGCAGCGGCGGCATCGTGCTCAAAACAGAGGACGGCGGAAATACTTGGGTGCAGAAATCCGTTCCCGATGGCATCGGGTGTGAACTATTGTCTCTTTGTTTTGTAAGCGAAGATGAAGGCTGGGTTGTCGGCGGTTCTGGTGTGGTGCTTCACACTGCCGATGGCGGAGACAGTTGGACGCAGCAAGAAACGGGCGTCAACTCGTCGCTTACGGGAGTGAAATTCGTCAGTTCGAAACTCGGCTGGATATGCGGGAATATGGCGATATTGCGCACCTCAGACGGCGGCGTTAACTGGGAATTTACACAGGTGGAACCTAACTTGTTCGGATTTTTCAGGGACATCGATTTCTCCGATTCCGAGCACGGCTGGATTGTCGGCAATTTCGGATATATTCTGCACACTGTCGATGGCGGCGATACCTGGTATCGTCAGGCGACGGGATACACAGAAAATAACCTATATGCGATTTACATTCTCGACAACTCACATATCTGGGCGACCGGCGATAATGGAATCGTTATGAAACTTGTTCCATAAGAACAGGATTTCTGGAAAAACAAAATTTATGGAAAAAGTTCTCGAAAAAGCGTTGGAGGATAATACTCCGCTTATAAATAGTTACCTCGATAAATTGCTTCCCGCAGCAAATATTCCACCGGAAATTGTGCACAAAGCAATGCGTTACAGTGTATTTTCTGGCGGCAAAAGGTTGCGTCCTTTGCTCGCAATCGAAGCATTTCGCTGGTCTGGTGGCAGCGGCGACAGCATATACCCGCTTGCGTGTGCTATCGAACTTATTCACGCATATTCGCTCATCCACGATGATTTGCCGGCGATGGACAATGATAATTTCCGCCGCGGAAAGCCAACTTGCCACCGTGTCTTTGGCGAAGCGCTCGCAATTCTCGCAGGCGATGCGTTGCACGCGCTCGCATTCGAAATTCTCGCAAAAAGTGGAGAGCCAAAAATCATCGCAGAAATTGCAAAAGCAATCGGAACCGAAGGACTCGTGGGTGGGCAGGTTGCCGATATCGAACTCGAAGGGTGCGATGTTTCCGAACAAGATGTCCGCTTTATTCACGAGCGAAAAACAGGTGCTTTATTTGTTGCTGCTGTGAAGGTCGGTGCATTTGCCGCAGGTGCCGATGGGGAAAAATTGAACGCTATCACTGAATATGCGAAAAATCTCGGACTCGCATTTCAAATCACAGACGACATCCTCGATGTGAAGGGCGATAGCGAAAAACTCGGCAAAGACATCGGTTCCGATTTGAAACTCGATAAGGCAACATATCCGAGGGCAATCGGGCTTGAAAAATCGCAGAAATTAGCAGAAAAACTAATCGACAATGCAAAGAAATCATTGACAGGAAACGGAGATAATAGATTATTGAATGCAATAGCAGATTTCGTCATCGGAAGAGCATATTAAAATAAACGATACTCTATAAACATTGAAGTGGGGAAATATTTAGGAGGATGACGATATGGAAAAGATGGATGAGCTTCTTGAAAGGATGCTCGATAGATGTGCAGCCACCGGTGTCAGTATAATTCGTATGAGTAATGGTGAAATACTTTTTTTGAAAAATCGTTCGAAACTTCCGAATAATATTATCGAACTCGCCTGCAATGCTGCATATGAAATGTTCAATGGAAATACTATGAAAAATATGTTGGAAACCGTCCTGCAACACATTTCTCAAGAAGGGAAGACAACATATTTAGACAGTGTCAGATTTACATTCAGCAACGCATTTCACTGGATGACCTTGCTTAAAGGCGAATATATTATAGTTCTCACGGCACCAAAAACAGGCATCAGTCCCGGATACACCGAGACGTTGTTTCGTAGTTTCCTTCCGCGGATTGGAGCGCTGCTGCCGTGAATAATCGGTGCAACAACTCGGATGTATCAAAATTTTACTTCGCTTGATTCGAGCACCCCAAAGACATAATGGCCATTCCGTCCCGCCGCAGCAGGATTCTGGATTCCCGTTTTCACGGGAATGACAAATGAAAATTTGAAAATAAAAAATGAATATTCGGAAATGACAAACGAGTATTTTGGAATGACAAACGAGTATTTTGGAATGACAAATGGGTATTTGGAAATAAAAAATGGGTATTAGAGAATGACAAATGGTATTCGGGAATAAAAAATGAGTATTCAGGAATAACAAATAGCGGGGTGTATCATTTCCAACAAACTTCTTCTGTCGCTGCTAACGAATCTTCTCTGTCATTTCCAACTCGATTGGGCATCCAGCATTTCCTATAATAACATATTGAAGATGCGAAATCGCTTGTAAATGCGCTATTCTACCAATTCCATAAAATTCTTTTCGACCAATTTCACATCGATTTCGCCAAGCGAGTTCGTTTTGTCAGATTGAACAATTCTACTGTTCGGGTTCCGAGGTCCCCATCTAACTTTATTTTCCCGCCCTTTCGGATACAGCCCGATTACGGGAATGTCGAATCCCGCTGCGATGTGTATGATAGATGTATCGGGAGAAATAAGCATTTTTGTTTTTTGCAAAATCGCTGCGGAATGCAGAATCGTCGGTGTTTCGGGTATCATTTTTGTTTCCGAAACCGCATCGGAAATGGTTTTTGCAACCGCTCTATCGTCGGGCGCATAAAATATCAATGGCGTATAATTTTTGCTCCTGATAAATTTACACAATTTGATGAAATTTTGTTCTCCCCAGAACCTCGTATGCGAACCTGCAGATATGTTGACTGCTATGGACTTTTGCGGGTCTATCACGATTCGAGCCCAAGATTTCTGTGCAAATGCGAGTTCGATTTCCGATAGACGAACAGAGCGGTCGATTGCTTCGATGTCGATTGCGCCGCACAGCGCCGATACGATTTTCACCGTGCTATCTATGATGTGCAAATCTTCGCCGATTGAAACTTGCACATTGAACGGCGATTTTTTCGTTCGCTGCGCGCCGATTTTCCATTTCGCTCCCGACGCAATCGCATAGAGCATCGATGTAGTCGAACTTTTCATCTGCAAATCGACAAGCGTATCGGGGCGAAATTTCCGCACTTCAAGCAGCGATGACAAAAATTTGTGCGGCGCTTTTCTATAAAATATTTTCTCGATTTCTCGCTCATATTTAACTATTTGTGAATTTCGTTCGGAAACAAGTAGCGCTATTTTCGCATCGGGAAATTTTTCCCTAACCGCTCGAATCGCAGGCAGCGACACCACCATATCGCCGATTTTATCCTGACGAAGCAAAATAATGCGCTCGATTTTTTCGTTCGCCGGAACTTGCTCTAATACATTTTTAGGCGCAAAAAGTGCGGAAAAAATTCTCATTAAAAAACTTCGTCCTGCGAGTTCGATATTTTTAAAAATGCTTGCCATATTTTATTGCATCCTTGAAAAAAATTTCCACATCCGGTGCGATGACGGATACATCGAATTTTTTTGCGCGAGCGAATGCTTTCTCGCCCATTTGGGCGCGCAAATCTTCGTTTTCGAGCAAACTTTTTATCGCTTTCGCCAGCGCATTCGGATTTTCCTGTGGCACGAGAATTCCAGTTTCGCCATCCACGATTACTTCGGGAATACCGCCCACATTCGATGCGACTGCTGGAATTTTTAGCGCTGCCGCTTCGAGTAAAACCTGTCCGAACGGCTCGAATATCGACGGAAGCGCAAGTATAAAAAATCTTTTAACGAGCGGAAACGGGTTTTTCAAAAATCCTGTGAACAAAATCTTTTGCGAAATACCGAGTTCTTTCGATAATTTTATGAGTTTTTCCCGCAGCGGTCCTTCGCCGATTATAATTCCCGTGCATTTTGTCCCGCCATTATTCAAAATTGCGATTGCTTGGAGTAATATATGCAGCGCCTTTTGTCCGACGAGGTTCGCTACTGTGCCGATTACGGGCTCGTTGGATGAAATCATTATATCGCAAGGTTCTTCGGCAAGCCGGCGAATGCGTTCGATATCGAAAAAGTTCGGAATCACCGTGATTTTTTCGCTCGGAATCCATCCGAATTCGAGCAGCGATTTTTTCAAATCTTGCGACGGCACGAGGGAAAAATCGGCGAGTTTTGCAGAAATTTTGTGGCGCAATTTTTGTTTGAATGCGGGAAGTCCTCTGCGATTTATCACCACAGGTTTCGAATGCGCCAATCTCGCAGCGATACCGCCGAGCCGCAAATCACGGTTCGTGTTTACGACGAGCAGTTCGATTTTTTTATGATTCATATATCGTGCGAGTCGAATAATCGTGCGCGGTGAAATATCCCAACTTCCTCGAATGGGGACTGTTTCAAACCCATTTTGCGCGATTGTCTGTAAAAAAATTCCGTCGTGCCGTCCTGCGAAATATATGTTGTGCCCGTTTTTGCGCAAAAACGAGCCGATGCGCAGCATCCAACTTTCGACGCCGCCCCAGACATCGGAACCGATTGTATTTATGAAAAAAATGTTCATAACATATACAATATGTCAAGATATTTTTCCGTGTATTCCGTCTCGTTTTATTTATACTATTTTCTCGATTAAATTCAAAAATTTCTCCGCTGTCATCGACCACAAAAACTTTTCGTGAACGCGTTCGTATCCCTGTTCGCCAAGTTTTTTTGCGAAAATTTCATCGGTGAGCAGTTTTATAATCGCATCGGCGATTGCACCGATATCTTCCGGCGGAATGAGAATTCCGTTTAATCCATTTTCCACCGCATCGGGAACACCGCCGGAATCGCCTGCAATAACGGGCTTTTTACACGCATTCGCTTCGAGATATGTTATGCCGAACCCTTCGATATCCGTGCCGATTTCTCGCGACGGCATCGCAAAAACATCGGCGATGTTATACATCTTTGGCACATCCTCGTCGGGAACGAAGCCGAGAAATTTTACCTTGTCCGAAAGATCCGATTTGTCCGCTATTTTTCGCAGTTCCGGTTCATACCTGCCGCGCCCTGCGATGAGATATATAAAATTATCGAATTTCTCGATGACCGCAGGAAGCGATTTTAGCACATTGTCGAAACCCTTGCGTTCGACGAGCCTGCCGAGAGAAAGCAGAATCTTTTTGTCCTGCGGAATTTTGTATTTTTCAAAAAATTCACGCTCGACATTCATCGGTTTGAAAATATCTGTATCCACGCCATAGTTAATTATCGGGATTTCGCGAGAATAACCGTGTTCGTCGCTAACGATTTGCGCTACATTTCTCGCTCCGGAAACGACATAACTCGCGCTGTTCAATGTTTTGCGCATCATCCATTCGTTAAAACTGCGCCGCTCGAACGCATCGAGACCGTGAACTATGATGATGAATGGAAACTTTTTTTTCGCAGAGCGCAGTGAATTGAACCACCAGAGCGGAATAGCCATTTTCCAATTCGCACAGATGAAAACGGGGGGTTCTTTGCCATCGGCAATTTTTTGCAGATATTTATAGATGCGAAAATATTTTCGGCTCTTCCAATTCTCGTCGGGCAATCTGTGCACGGGAAACGGATATTGCGCATCGTTGTATTCTCGCCCGCTCCATTCGCGAGTGATAATTTCGACCGAATTGTCGAGTTTTCGCAAGTTCAGCGCGAGTCGATAGACCCAAGTGGTTATCCCGCCTTCGATAGGGAAGAAATCCTGCGTGATTATTTTTATTTCTGCGGACATTTTGAATCAAATACGAGATTACAGCGCTTCGTTTTCCATCAATTCCATATTTCGCTGAACTTCTTCCTCCAATTCCGGTGGAAGTCCTAAAATTCCGACATCGAGGAAACCCTTTATCATCATTTGCGCTGCCTGTTCGCGAGAGAGCCCGCGCGCCATAAGATATTCGAGTTTCTCCTCGTCGATTTTTCCGAGCGCCGCTTCGTGTGATAAATCCGTATCCTGCACTTTTGCGCTCAATTGCGGAACCGCATCGATAACACCGCCTTCGACGATGAAAAGTCCGTTGCATTCGAGGTGTCCTTTTGTCTGCGGCGCTTCTGCGATTATGTGCCCTCTCGCTATCGAATTTCCGCCGCTCGAAATCGCACGCGAAATTATTTCCGCGCTTGTTTCGGGTGCAGAAAGATATATTCGCGAGCCGAGGTCGTAAGTCGAACCTTTCGGACTCGCTATCAGCGATGTAAAGCGCGCAGATGCGCCCTTCCCGACGAGGCGCGCTTCGGGATACATCTGTGTCATTTTGGTGGAGCGAAGTGAAATGTAGTTCGATATGAAATGCGAGTTTTCATCGAC
This sequence comes from bacterium, assembly GCA_027007865.1. Lineage (GTDB taxonomy): Bacteria > UBP14 > UBA6098 > B30-G16 > B30-G16 > JAGHAI01. Next base: position 790 of record JALTEE010000042.1, on the reverse strand, counting down.
TTTTATTCCCGTTCGAGGTCGGACAATCATTCCCGGCGCCCAGTCGTGTATCATCGTGTATGACAGCGTGGAATTTTTCCCGATAAAAATCTCGGTGATGCCGAGATGCATTCCCTCGTTTATATATGCCGCAACCGCGCAGCCCGAGATAATGTGAAATTCCACATCGTCCTCGATGACGATAATGTTGTGAACTGTCTGCGTGAAACGGTCGAGTTTGATGAAGAAGCAACTCTGAAACGGCTTTTTCGATTTCGTCCCGCTCTTTATGCGCAGAAATTGTCCCACAGGATGCTTTTCCTGCTCGAAATTATATACCTTTTCTGTGAACTCGTCCTTGTGCGGGTTCACCTGCGACCACAGCATATCTTTTACATAATCATATTTTTTCATCGCAGCGGGCAAACCCAAGATTTCGACGCCTTCGTCCCGATTATTCACCTTATCTATTTCGTTGTTGATTACGGTAAATGTCCCCGAGCGGTCGCTATCGTCCTGCTCGACACCGACACGACGCATCTTCTCGATATCCGCATCGTTCAATTTCTTATCCGACATAATTTCCCTCCGTCTAAATATTTTTTTTCATCTTTTCGAGTAATTTAATTTCATCTATTGTCATCGACTTGTCAACTGCTTTGCACATATCGTAAATCGTGAGCAGTGCGACGCTCACGGCGGTCAGAGCTTCCATTTCCACGCCCGTTCTATCGACGCAGGTGACTTTGCTCTCCACATATACGCCATCTTCGACAAGTTGCGCATTCACATCGATTTTGCTCAACTGCAG
>JALTEE010000041.1:3571-3926 GCA_027007865.1 bacterium | reverse complement strand
TGTTCGCCGACAGCGACGAACATTTTTCTGTCGGGAAAAACATGAGAGAATTGTTTCTGCTCGACGATAACATCCCATTGTCCAGCGACATCTTCCTGCTTTTGAGTAAAAACTTCGAGGAATTCGAGTGCCTCTTCTGGTTGAATTCCACGCATAAACAAAACACCCTGTAATCCATAACCGCTAAGCGTCGAATATAGGTCATTAGTAAGCCTGCTATCGCTTTTGTTCGGTGGCGGAGGCTGACCGTTGAATAGCATCGTCTCTGATGTTATGGAAATTGAAAGCGCTTCTGTTTTCTCCGCGAGGAATAAATTCAATAGTTCCAAAAATCGTTCTACCGATTTTTTCACAT
>JALTEE010000041.1:0-3561 GCA_027007865.1 bacterium | reverse complement strand
TTTTGGATAAAGGCGTAAGTTCTGCATAGCGACTTTGAATGCTCGCGCTACTTCAACCGCTTTGCCGAGGTCTTCGTCTTCGAGCGGGGATTCTTTCGCCATAGATGCCGTTATAATTCTTTTTTGAAGCGCTTTTCTCGTTCCTTCAGAGATGAGCACAGCGCGCATCTGTTCCTGCAATGCGGAAAACATTTTTGCGGCATCTTCCAGTTGACCTGCATTTTGATAATGATAAGCGAGTCTTCCGATAACTCTTTCTAACGAACCGCCACCGTATTTCTTCTCGATTTCAGCGGCGAGACTGTGATATTGCTGACGCTCTTCATCATTCATAAGTGAGTAAAAAACGGAGCGGTCAAGCCTGTGAGCAAAGATGAATTCCTCCGGATTCGGGGTTTCTTCGATGAGCAGTGCTCTTTTCGCATTTCCAAGAATATCGAGAATCTGATGCACATTAAATCCAGCCATTTCTGCAAGTTGCTTCGGATTTATTTTTTCGCCAAGGACAGAGGCGAGTTTTAAAACACTTATCGCTTCTTCATCCATACTCATAAGTCGCTGCTTTATTAAATCATCTAATCGCGGCGGAATATCCTCGACAGATATTTTTGATAAATCCCAAGAATCTCCTCGTGTTTCGATTTTGCTCTCTTGAAGTAGAAATGATATTGTTTCTACCATAAATAGTGGGTTTCCACCTGAATTTTTTAGGAGAGTTTCTTCCACAGCATCGGGCAGTTTTTTGCCATCGAATACTTTTTCCACAAATTCCCGCATTTCCTCGAGGCGCAACGGCTTCAGGTCGAATCTTTTGATTGTTGCCGACGCAGAAATTTCTTTCATAGAAGTCAAAAATGAGAGCATATTTTCCTCGCCATTTGGTAGATTAGTGCTGTTCACAGATGCGACGAAAAATATCTTTCCCTTTTCTTTTTCTCCAAAAAGTGAATCGAAAAACTGTCTCGATGGCGGGTCTATTTGTTCGGCATCGTCGAGCAAAATTGCGCCGTCGCCTAATTCACGAAGAATAAAAAATGTTTGCGTCAACGCCTCGAAAATAGCAATATTGTCGGTTGTAGAAATTTCTTCGCCTTTCAAAACTTCTTTTGAATCCCAAGGATAAAGATATGGTTTGAGCAAAAGTTTGTATTTGTCATCCAATCTTTTAAATATTTTATCCGAAATATCCTGTCGCTGTTCGAGTAAACTGCCCAATGCAGTAAAAACAGCGCCATACATTTCCGTCTGCCAAAATGGATAGCCTTTTGCTACGAGTGAAAATGCTAATTTTTTCTGAGCGATATTGTGTCCATATTCGATAAGCCTTGTTTTTCCTGTTCCGCTACTTCCGAGCAAAATTGGGAACATATTTGGGTCGCCATCAGGCGTGAGATGATTTTCAAGAAAATGAAGAATCTCGTCCCTGCCAACTATATAGGGCGATGCAAGGATAGAATCGAGTTTTTCGGGGGTCAACAATTTTCCCGAATCGGGAAATATAACCACTTTGCCCTTTCCTTGCTTTTTAGCGACATACAGCGCTTCGTCAGCCTTTTCAAAAAGTTCTTCCCAATCTTTACCGTCGGTTGGATACAAGGATAGTCCAATGCTGCATCCGATTTTAATCTGTTTATCGCCTGCCTTAAATGGTGTTTGAGCCAATTTTTGATGTATCATCAAGCCGACCTGTGCCGCCTTTTCCTTATTGACACCGGGAACAATGAGAACAAATTCATCACCTGCATACCTGATAGGTATCCCGCGTTTCTGAATCGTAGAAACCATTATTTCGGAAAAATGTATCAACGCCTGGTCACCGACAGGATGGCCATAGTTATCATTTATTCCTTTGAAATTGTCCAAATCGAACATAAAAAATGCGAGAGACAATCCCTTGGAATCTGCTTGCTCAAAATATCGCGGAATTTGCTCCCTCAAATACCGACGATTATAGATATGCGTCAGCTCGTCGGTGTAGAGCAGTTTTAAAAGTTCCTTATGTTTCGATTTTGGACTCATCTATTACTCTTTCATCCAATACATTATCGGTCATCGTTTATTTCGAATTTCGACTTACAGTATATGTATCGCCATTTTCTCGGTATCGAGGGCGGCTTCCCTGAACATTTCGGATAATGTTGGATGCGCAAAAATCGTTTCTTCAACTTCTGATACCGACACTTTATTCTGCACAAGAAATCCGCCTAACCCGAGCAGTTCGGATGCGTCTCTGCCAACTGCGTGAAATCCGACTATTTTTTCGTCACCATTGGCGATAATTTTTATAAATCCATCCTTTTCATCCTCACACATCGCTCTGCCCGATGCAATATATGGGAACTTTCCGATTTTGACATTATCGCCGAATTTTTCTTTTGCTTCCGCTTCGGTGAACCCTGCGGAACCCGATTCCAATGCGGAAAATAATGCGGTGGGAACACCGCTGCCGTCGAATTCTCTTTCATCACCCATAATATTTTCCGCAATCGCAATTCCCTGATGTGATGCGTAATGAGCGAGAAATGGCGGACCGATTACATCGCCTGCTGCGAAAATATTTTCTACCGATGTGCGCAAAAATTTATTCACCGCAAGAATTTTGCCATTCATTTTCAATCCGATTTTATCATATCCATCTGGCAGAACAGGTTTCCGTCCCGTTGCAACGATTATCTCTTCTGCAGAAAGCGAATTTCCGTCTTCCAATTCGAGTATCACAGCATCTTCGCGTCTGTGCGCTGCAACTGCTTTTGCCGATACGATTATTTTCACGCCTTCTTTCACGAGCGCTCTATGTAATGTTGCGCCGACATCGCTGTCGCCGAATGGCAGAATTTTCGGCAGCAGCTCCACAATTATAACATCGCATCCAAACGATGTAAAGATGTGTGCAAACTCGACGCCTATAACTCCACCGCCGAGAATGAGCAGCGATTTAGGCAACTTTTGCGCAGCAAGCGCTTTTCGATTGTCCCACGGAGAAATTCCTGCGAGACCGTTCACAGGCGGAATGCTCGTAGTGGAACCCGTTGCGATTATTATGCGGTCGAATTTCATTCGAGCGGGTTTTGCGCCTTCTATCTGAATTTCCATCGGCGATAGGAAAATTGCTTCGCCGCGAACGAGTTCTATGCCGCGCTTTTTGAATAAGAATTCCACACCTTTAGCTGACCGCTGAACAACTCTGTTTTTGAAATCGAGAATTCTTCGCCAATCGGGGGTAATTTCGCCATTCCAGAGTTTCTGCAATACACCCCGTTTGAAATCGAGCATTTTGTGTGCAGCAAGGTATAATGTCTTCGTAGGAATACATCCATGATTGGTGCATTCTCCGCCGAGTGCTTCTTTTTCGACTACGGTAACTTTTGCGCCGAGTTGTGCGGCCCTTATCGCTGCGACATATCCAGCGGGTCCTCCACCGATTATACCGATGTGCATTTTAGCTCCTAATAAATGCGGTTCTTTTGAAAGAAAATTATTTACAAAAACTTCATTGTCAATAAATAATCGGCTGTCGGGAATAAATTATTTTTTCATTGCAAAATTGTTAAAGATGTATAA
>JALTEE010000040.1 GCA_027007865.1 bacterium | reverse complement strand
ATCGGAGTTATTCGCGTGTTTTTCTACATTTTTGATATATCCGCAGCACTTCGTCGTATCGCCCATTTGCAGCGACGCTTCCGCACCGATTATTCCCAACTGGCAGATATTGAAATCGCTTTTGCCTCCGTAATATTTATATAGCGGTTCTACAAGTTCGATAACATCGTTCCAATCGCCTTTGACAAACCGAGTGAATAACATATCCCACTGCGCTGTGCGGGATTTTGGATGATGCTCGATAAGTCTTTCCGCAGCATCGACCGAGCCCGCAGTATCTCCCGCATCGAAAAGAATGAAAACAAGAGAATGCAGCGCTGAATCTTTCGATATTTTAGACTTTTTGGCAGCGCGTTTCAAAAGCGCAATGCCTTCCTCTCTATTATCGCTCACGAAACCAACCGAGCGCAGCAAACCTGCCTTCTTGGAAAACCAGTAATAATAATTTCCCAAACCGTTTGCGGCTTCGTCACCTGCGGAAGAATCGGACAAAGCGATTTTGAACATATCGGCGGCATCACTTGCATCACGCCAGAGCGAAATTGTGCTGCCACGCTCCAATATATGTCGGAAAACTGCCTTATATCCGAGAAGAGTTCCATAGGCGAATGCCGCCCAAGGTTCCTTCGGTTCTTTGCCCCAGCGGGAAATGCAAAGAGATTCCACATCTGAAATTTCTTTCCAAAGTTTGTCTGAATTGGAATATTTTTCTGCATCTTGCATTTCCGATGCGACAGCGATTATATTGAAAACTTTTGGCATCGGGTCATCTGGATGCGCAGTAGATAGGGAATCGAATATATTTTGTGCGCCATTAAAATCGTCGTCGAAAATATCGGACATTCCCCGTGCCAGCGAATTTATGTATTCGGGCGCATTTTCACAGAAGGAAATAGAAAACATAACAATCACTATTAATAATAATCGCCTCATCTACAGAAGCCTCGCGAGAATTTTTTTGGAAATTTTCAGCGCATTTAGCGGGGGCTCACAATTTATCCGTTTCTCGTTGCGGATTGCATCGAAAAAGAAACGCAGTTCCTCGGTTATCGGGTCGGTTTGCAAAATTTTTGGGCGAAGAATTTCAAGATTAAAGTTCTCCATAGATACTATTTCACCTCGCGGATTTTCGCCAGCAGGACGGATAATTTCCAATTTCCGATTTTCAAAATCTATTCCGATATACGCATTTTGTTGAAATATGCGCATTTTCCGTTTTGACGATACAGAGATTCTGCTCGCCGTGAGATTTGCAACACAGCCGTTTTCAAAACGCAGTCGCGCATTGGCAATATCGGCGGTTTTAGAAAGAACAGAGGCAGCGGAAGAATCGATATATTCAACATCGCTATTGCAGATGCTCATAAGAATTTCAATGTCGTGAATCATCAGGTCTTCCACAACGGATACATCGCTCCCGCGCCCTCGGAAAGGCGTGAGCCTGTCCGCTTCGATAAATAACGGTTTCTCTATGTATTGTTTCGCTGCGACGAATGCAGGATTAAAATTCTCGATATGTCCCACCATAAGCACAACATCGCGCTCGGAAGCGAGATTCACGAGAATATCCGCTTCTTCCTCGCTCGATGCGATGGGTTTCTCGACAAAAAGATGCCGCATCCGCTCGATTACTTGCAATCCAAGCCTACCGTGCGTTTTTGTCGGTGTTGCAAGGATAACAGCCTGCGAATATCCAACCGCTTCGTCGAAGGACGGGAAAACTCTCGTGCTAATTTCTCTCGCAAGAAACTGCGCTTTTTTTTCATCGATATCCCAAATTCCTTCTATCTTTACATCTTCTATTTCGCGCAACTTTTGAGCATGAAGAGCACCCATATACCCGACACCGATGATGGAAACCCGTATCGAAGAATCCTTTTTCATCTATCCCTCCGAATTTATTTCAATATTAACTCGTCCTATCGCATTCCGCGCGCAACGGCGATTGGAACTTTTTCATATTCCTTGTTGCCATTCGTTTCAATCTGAACCACGAGCACATACGGTCCCGTCGGGACATCTCTACCGTCCTCGTCCTTGCCATCCCATGTTGTGCTGAATACAGATCCGAAATCTCTAATCAATTTCCCGCGTAAATCGTATAAATGAATTTCTACCGTTGCGTCATACGGAGCATTCACGACAATCTCGCTATTTTCGAGTTGCGGGTCGAATGGATTCGGTGAAATAACTACAGATGTTTTCTCGCTCGGCGTCATATTCCACAACGAGTTATCATCGCAGGGGGTCGAACCTGCACTGGAACGCGATGCACCCCAGTTTGATACATCCGCTCCGTCTGCGGAAAGGCTTGTCAACTCCGCACTTACACCATAATCCCAACTGCCGGAAACCGTATAAGCCGCCTGGTCTATAAGACTATCTTCGCTGTCGCGCAACCAGAGAGAATCGCCGTCGTTGTTAAGCCAGGGCCAATCGCTGCAATATATATAGCCACACGAAAATGTGGTATCGAATTCGCCGATTATTAAAAAATCTCCCGGCGCAATAGGAGTCGATGTTGTGGTAATCGTGTATTCTCCGGAAGGGTCGGCTATCGTCCAATTTGCAATATCGACGATGCCGTCGCCGTCGTTGTATAACTCGACCCATTCTTCACTGCTCGAGTCAGGTTTGAACATAATTTCCGTAATGATAATTCTGCCTTCTGCAGTAGAGTCGGCAACGACAACGACTCGGTAATATTCATTGTTATTACCGACGCTATCGTTCAGCACAGCAACTAATTTCACCAACCCTGCAGGAAATGTTAGCGCGAAATCCACAGATGTGGATTCTCCCGTAGCAAGGGGAATCGTTGTTCCTGAACCGAGCAGAGAATCGCCCGACGAATAAGTTTCGCTTTCATCCACATCAAGATACAGCGAAACATCGGTTGCCGGCATATCGTTTAGCCCCACATTTTTAGCCCAGACTTTTACGGTAAATGTTTCATCGGGCAGTGGGTTTTGCGGCTCCGTCGTGATGTTCGATATTGCAAGGTCGTAATCTGCGGGAGCAACCGAGTTCGCTGCGCAGGGCGTCGCACCCGATACATCGGTACAACAATCCCAGTTGGACTGGTCTGTCGATGAGCCATAAGGGTCGATTCGTTCCAACGACACATCTTCATCGCAACCATGCTCACTTTCGACATATATCACTTTATCGACTAAATTTGTATCCTGGTCGAAAATATAAACGCCGTCGTATCCGCTATTATTCAATGCCCGCCAGGTCGAAGGAACTATTACGCCACACGATGGCGGAGTGTCCCAAGTCGATTTGGAAACGATAGCATATCCGCCCGACGGAATTATATAGGCGCTGTCGGTAATTGCTGTTGGCGAGCCCGAGTAACTGCTGTCAGACCACATCCAGCCGGATAAATCCACATCGCTGTCGGAAATATTGTAAATCTCGAACCATTCATTTTCAGGCGAACCCGATGGATTGAACATTATTTCGTTCACCACGAGTTGTCCATATGCTGCGACAGAAAAAATGATTATCGCTGTGATTAGGTATCTCATAAAAAAATCCCCCTTTTTTATGTTTTTAATAGAAATTTTTTACAAATTACTTTTTGAAAAAAAAATTGCAAGATAAAAAAATGAAAAAGAAGCTGTATCAAATGAAAAAAACGAAATTGAAAAAGAGCTTGCAAAAACACTTCAAAAGCTTGAAATGTTGGAAAATATACAGCAGGATTATAAAACTTTGCAGGAAATTAACGCGGAGGATAAGGCAAGAATAAAAGAGCTTGAAACAAAACTTTTTGAAAATGAAAAAGCTTTTGAAGAAAAACTTGAAATTTTGAAAAAAAGCGAAGAAGAGTTAAAAAACACGTTTGATAATTTGGCATCTAAAATTTTGGAAACAACACAGCAAAAAGCCGAAAAAAATATAACCAATCTGTTAAATCCTCTTAATAAAG
>JALTEE010000039.1 GCA_027007865.1 bacterium | reverse complement strand
GCGCAAACCTATTCTTATTTATATAATTAAGTGGAATATTATGAAAATTATTATATTGATATAGAAAAATGAAGTATTCGGGGAAGCGATTTTTTTTCAAACGACCCATTAGGTTGATTGTGCAATTGTTTTCGGCGGCGTGCTTCATCGTAATTGTCGGATTTGTTTGGGGCGCTGCTGGCGTGCACAATATATGCCCGTGGACAATCGTAGAAGTCCCGATTTTGATGCTGAAATTGAAACTGGGAGTTTTCTACATCGCAGGAATTGCAATCGGAATTGCTGGCATTGTTGCGACATTTTTTTACCCGCGACCATTCTGCGGATGGTTATGTCCACTCGGAACGCTCTTTGACTTTTTAGGCGATATCGGTCAGAAAATCGGGTTTTCATCGAAAACAATCCCGCACTGGCTCAATGAAAGAATGCGCATTTTTTCCTACGGAGTATTTGCGTTGCTCGTAGTGCTGACATTCTTAAAAGGCACTCTCGTATGCACATCTGCCTGTCCCGCATTCTGGATTTGCACCGCAGGACAGATTGCGATGCCCGTGCTTACAATCATATTTTTGATTTTAATTCTTGCGCTATCGCTGCGGGTAAAACGGGGATTTTGCCGATATGTTTGTCCCTACGGTGCGTTGACAGCAGTTTTTGTTCCGTTGTCGCACTATGAAGTGCGCGGAAACCTCGAAGTGTGCAATTCCTGCCGAATATGCACAAATGCCTGTCCGATGGGAATAGATTTCCTGCACGATTTCGAAGCGAAAAGCGCACACTGTATTTCTTGCGGTGAATGTATCGCATCCTGTCCGCAAAAGGCGCTATTCTGGGGAAAAAGAAAATCTTTGAAATAAAAATTTTATAGGATATTTGATAACCGACGCATCTTGCTTCAGGAAAACTAATATATCGATTTAATCGGAGATTTCGATGGCTGAAAAAATTCTTATAATCGACGACGAGGTGAACAACCTCGATGTTCTGCAGGCTCGGCTGCGTGCGAACAATTTCGATGTTCTGACCTGCGACGACCCTATCGCGGGATTGAAAATTGCAAAAGCGGAAAATCCCGATTTAATTTTGCTCGATGTCAATATGCCGCAGATGAGCGGTTTCGATGTGTGCAAGAAAATCAAGGGCGATTTCTCCACATCGCATATTCCTGTGGTGCTTTTGACCTGTATGGACGATGTATCGTATAAAGTCGAAGGTTTCGAAGGCGGCGCCGACGATTATATGGTAAAAGACCAAATCGACTATCGAGAAATCGCTGTCAGAATTCGCAGTATTTTGCGGCGGCTGCGTTCGAGCAGGTCTGCAAGCCCACTGACAGGGCTACCCGGAAACGACGATATAATGCAAAAAATCAATGCCGCTATCGATGCGAAAAAACCGTTCTCCGTGGCATACATCGACATCGATAATTTTAAGCCGTTCAATGATAGATACGGTTTCGCACAGGGGGACAAGGTAATTTTGCTCGTTGCGGAAACATTACGAAACGCTGTTTCGGCTGCTGGGATGAAAAACGAATTTATCGGGCATATCGGCGGAGACGATTTTATTATTGTTGGCGACCCATATAAAATGCGCAGCATCGCCCAATTTGCAGTGAACGCCGTGAAAAATAATGCACCAAAATTTTATTCAGATGAGGATAAAAAAAGAGGCGGCATCGAAGGACTCGACAGGCAAGGTATTAAACGATTTTTCCCGTTTTTCGGGATAACTGTTGCCGTTGTGGATATCGACCCATCTCGCGCAAATGTTACGCCAGACCAAATCGCCGATATCGCATCGAAAATTAAAGGGAAATTGAAAAGCGCAGGCGGAAATGCTTTTGGCGGATACGAAACGCTTTTTTAAATCAAAAATAAAAAATTATTATGATTTTCAAATTGTATGCGATTATAACATTATGTTTGGGCGTTTTACTGTTCTCTGGTTGTGCGCCGCAATATTATGAAGGAGACAATTCGCCTCGTGGGCTATTTATGCGCGGACAGCAAGCACTCAAAGAACATCGTTTTAACGAAGCACATTATCTTTACAGCGAAATCGCAAAAAAATATCCGAAAAGCGATTATGCCGACGAAGCGCTGTATAAAAAAGGCTATTTAGAAGTGTATCTGAGCGAATATGACGATGCGCGTAAAAGTTTTTCCGCTCTGCTGAAAAATTATCCGAGCAGCAAGTGGCGATTCGATGCGTCATTGTGGGATGGTGTTCTGGGCGAACTTTCAGCGTGTAAAAATGCAGGAAAATCTGTCGATAAAAGTGATTTGTCCGATAAATCGGAAAGTATTCGGGCTCTGCAAAAGCAGCTCGAAAAAATGAGTGCGGAAAACGAAGAACTGCGCGAACAGCTGAGAAAATTAAGACAATTATTACAGGAATAAAAAACAAAGGATTGATTATGATGAAACTATTTTTTTCGACAATACTTATTTTCTCGTGTGCAATAGCCGCGGAATTCACGCTGACCGACGATTGGCATTTCAACGAACTTTTGCGTCAATTGGAGTTGCGCGGCGATGTCGAAATGATGCGCGGTTTCGAGCCGTTCTATGTGAGCGATGTTTTGTCCGCTGCGAAGAAATATCCCGATGCTTTCTGGACAAAGCGCGCGAAAAGATTATCGACCCCATTCGATGTTAAGAATAGGGGTTTTGCTCTCTGGACGCCGGGCATTTGGGGATACAGTAAAAGCGATTATGAAAATCTTCATACATTTGGCAGGATGAGGTTCGGTATCGGCGGGACATACAAAAAATGGTCAACCTGTGGAATATATCGTCTCGACAGCGGATATTACGAGAACAAGAATTATTATGGTGCTCGCTGGGAGCGAGTTGCAGGAAAATCTGACCAAGTATTTCTGCGATGGTCGGACGGCGATTATTTTGTTCAAGGCGGTAGAGATTATCTTCGCACGGGTCTCGGAATGGTGCTGGCGGGGCGAAAACCGTTCGAGAAAGTCACTGCAGGTTTCAGAATCGGAAAGCGATTAAGACTGCTATGGTTCATCGGGCAGCTCGACGAATATGTGGAATATATAGGTAGTGATAAAATAATATATAATAGATATTTAGCGGGTCATCGTGCCGAGTTGAGTTGGCGACATTTTCAGGTCGGCTTTTTAGAATTGATGCTTTTCGGTGGTGTCGGTCGGCGAATCGAACTATATTATTTACTCCCGTTGTATGCTTTTCACGGTGAGCAGTTAAACCACAGATGGGATGATAATACTATGTGGAGTCTTGATATGAAATTGCTGTTTCCGCCATTTCGTTTTCGCGCCGAAGGCATAATGGACGATTTCCAAATCGACAGAAAAACGCCAGGGGATAGAGAGCCGTCCCAATGCGGTTTCGCTGTTCAAGGTGATTTCGCAGCGATGAGCTCGCCACTTTTCTTGACACCGTTTGTGCGGTATGAACTCGTTCAAAATCGAGTGTTTAACCAAGATGAACCGTGGAATAGATACCTTTATGAGAGCGAACCGCTTGGTGCGGAATATGGAAATGATTACTATCAAATGTCTGCTGGTCTCGACGGAATCGGTTCATTTTATGGTGGTAAGTTCCGGCTTTATTATCGGAAAAAAGGCGAAGGGCGCATCGACGATGAGTGGACAACGCCTTGGATGGACGACCCGAATTGGAGCGAAAAATTCCCGTCGGGCATCGTAGAAACGCATTTCGGAACAGATTTTTCTATTTGGGCGGATGGTTTGGACTGGAATTTGGGTTCGGTATCGTTTCAATCTGCCGCAGGAATTTTTGCTATGTGGGAAAATATAGAAAATTATGGTCATATAAATGGCGAAAAGGCTGATGTATGGGAGATTAGAGGTGAATTTGAGTCGAGAATCTGGTCGATTTTGTTTTAAATATGAAAAACTTTTTTTCTTGACATTATCGGAGTGGTTATTAT
>JALTEE010000038.1 GCA_027007865.1 bacterium | reverse complement strand
CGAAATGGGAGAATAATCAGACCGATTCTGCCTGTATGGCGACACGAGGCACGCACCATTTTGAGAAACGAAAATATTTTATGGCGAACAGATTCGTCGAACAGCGATAGAAGATTTGCACGGAATAAAATCCGTCTCGATATAATACCACAGATAAAAAATATTTTCGGCAGAGACGCTATCGAGCATATTTTTTCAGCATCGCAAATGCTCTATAAAACACGCGCAGCACTTGAAAACTGCTTTCGATTGCGCTACAAAAAAGCGTTCATCGGCAGTTGCGAAGGTATTTTTATGTTTCGTGCAGACGAAGTGCTCACCGATTCGTTCACAGTTGGAGAACTTTTTCGACAAGCATTGCCCCAACTCGGCATCGGATTGAAAAACTTTTCCACAGCGAAAACAGAGCAAATTTTCAACACGATGAACAAGAGTGTCGGTGAGAGAAAATGCTCGATTTACGGCGGTTCATTTGCAATCCGAAGTGGCAATTGCCTGATAATCGCCGACCACATTCCGATTCAAATAACAAATCGCGCTCTTTATATGAACAGAAAAGTGAAATTGGACGCTGATTTGGGAAACATCAGAGCAGTTATTGCATCGGCACCGGAAAAACTTATGGCGGGAGATAGGTTGACAGTGTATTTGAAATATTCTGGTGAAAAAATGCAGATAAAACCATATCACGAAAACTATTACTTTCATCCACTCGGCGGAGTTTCTGTGAAATTGTCATCGTTTTTGAAAAAGCGCAAAGTGCCGGAATTTTTCAGAAAATCGCTTCCATTAGTGTTCGTCGGGCAAAAACTCGCATGGGTTGCTGGAGTAGAAATATCCGAGCAATTTAAAATCACACATAGAACAAAACAAGTTGTTCGGCTCGAATGGAGTGGCAATTTCCCGAATATTTTTGCCGCATCCACTATATTATCCAGAGAGAAATGATACTATTTTTTGAAATAATGGTTCTTTTGGTGCTGTTAGCGCTTTCGGCGCTGTTTTCCGGTTCGGAAACGGCTTTCTTCTCGCTATCTCCACTTCATCGTGAGCGTCTTTCGATTCGCAGGGACAGCGGCGCGCAAAAAGTTGTCGAACTGCTCAAAACCCCATCGAAACTGCTTGTGGGAATTCTTTCAGGTAATATGCTCGTCAATATTGCAGCGACAGTATTGATAACGGCATTATTAAATGAGATGTTCCCCGGCAAAGGCGCCGAAATCGCCGTGCTTATAATGACATTTATTCTCCTTTTCTTTGGCGAAATTACACCAAAAGTTATCGCTGCAAAGTGGAATATAAAATTCTCTACCAGTTTAGCGACGATATTGAAAACACTGCTACAAATACTAAGACCGATAAGTATCATCGCCGAAAAAGTCAGTGCAATTGTTGGGCAGGCAGCATTAAAAGATGAAAAACTCACAGAAGCCGACCTCCGTATGGCTATCGACATCCTCAGACGAGGTAATAATCTCAATCCCAATGTGGTTCGGGCACTGCTCGGAGCATTGGAACTCGATAGATTGAAAATTTTAAATTTTATCGTGCCGAAGGAAAAATGGAAAATCGTTTCGCCATCACAAACCGTCGGCGGTGCTCGTTCTCTCTTGAAAAAAATTGGAGATATCGTCGTAATAATGGATAGAAACGCAGTGCTCGGTATCGTGGATGCATCGATGCTCGTAGGGAAAAATGACGACATTCCAATTCAACCAATCGGACAAACTCCGCTGATAATATCACAGGAAACCGAGCCCAGTGCATATATCGCGAGAGCATTCGCGAGCGGAATTATGTATTCGATTTTGCTGGCGAACAATGGAGATGTAATTGGACTACTCAGTTTGAAAAAAATTCTCGGAGTGTTGATATCGGAGGAATTTTTCGGAAAATTATGATGATTGATTTTGTAATCATATTGATTGGGCTGCTTGCAGCGGCGTTCTTTTCGGGAACGGAAACTGCTTTTATTGCGCGGTTATATCGCAAAAGCAGTGGGTTCGCAGAATGGTGGCGGCAGCGACCCGAGCGAATTCTTTCAACAACATTAGTTGGAACAAATCTCTCAATTGTTATCGCATCGGCAGTAGCAACAGAGCGTGCTATTATGCTCTTTGGCGCCGCTGGCGAAATATACATTACAATCGTTCTCAGCATCATCGTGCTCATATTTTGCGAAACTATCCCAAAATCCGCTGCGTTGAAATGGAGTGAAAAATGGACAAAATTATCTGCATTCCCGCTGATAATATTTCACTGGATATTGATTATTGTCATAGCGATTACTACTGCTTTTTCAAAAACCGTTACATTCATCCTCGATAAAATCGGGACGGAAGATTATCCACAGCCCGTCGAAATGATGGAAGTCATAAGGAAACCGTTTTCGGGATTGGACGAAGGAAGATTGACGGCGTTGATGGTCTTTCTGCGTTTCGCCAGCAGAAGAATTATGGATATTATGATTTCATCGAACAAGATTCAAACGATAGCACTCGGCGAATCTGCGAGCGAAGCACATCGAAAAATCGATGGTGGCTCCCCGTATTTGATTATTCTCGATAACGATAATCCGGTTGGCGTTATGGATGCCGAGATGGTCGGCTTGATTTCGCCGACAGCAAAAATTACAATCGAAAAAATATCGCAAAACTTTGTCCCTGAAATCAAGGATGCCACAGAATATCTGAATGAAGCGAGCAAAATAGATTTTTTACCGTCTCTTGTGGTAGATGAGCACGGTTCGGTTACGGGCGCTGTCGGCGGAGAACCTATGATGGCAAAAATTATTCGGACAAAAGGATTGTATGCACAACGAGCACTCAGATTCCCGAACACAAGCATAATTATCCCTGCCGATATGCCGATAGAAAAACTCGAGTTGATATCGGGGCTTACTATCCCAAAGGGACCATATCAAACTGTGGGCGGATTTATCACAGAAACCACTCACAAAATTCCAAAAAAAGAACAAATCGTGGAATGGGAGACATTGCGGTTCAAAATCATTTCGGCGGACAAGAAACACATCGAGCGTGTGGAGGTGATGAGGATTTGCTGATAGGAAATGGAGAAAAATTATCGATAAAATCGCCGGCGAAAATAAATCTCTGCCTATATATATTGGGCAAACGAAAGGATAATTATCACGATATATTTTCAGTAATGCAAATGGTCGATTTGTTCGATGAAATCGAACTTGCCATATCCAATAGTTTTTCGGTTAGTGTTTCAGGTGCAATAATCGATGAGAAAAACATTTTGGAAACTGCGTATGAACGATTGTGCGAATTTTTGGGACGGAAATTAGAAGTTTCGGTAAAAGTTTTGAAAAATATTCCAATCGGTGCAGGATTGGGCGGAGGCAGTTCCGATACCGCTGCATTTCTTGCGGGTATGAACAGGCTATTCGATTTGAAATTATCTGTAGAACAACTTGTTAAAATCGCTGCAACGGTCGGTTCCGATGTGCCATTTTTCTTTTCGGGCGGAAGCGCAATCGTGCGCGGGCGAGGCGAAATAATCGAACCGCTCGAACTGCCTAAAAATTATCACATCGTCCTCGTTGTCCCAAATTTCTCGGTAAATACACGCTGGGCTTATTCGCAGTTGAGAAATTCCTTGACATCGAGAGAAATAATAGACTTTTTGGTAAAATCATTGCCTAAAAATTTCAATGGGATTTTGAAAGATTTCAAAAACGACTTTGAGGAGATTATATTAAGCAATTATCCGCATCTCGGCGATGATATTTCGAGAATGCGCCGATTTGGAGCGGAACTTGTTTCGATATCAGGGAGCGGGTCTTCTTTCTTTGGGATTTTTAAGAATTTCGATATTGCAAAAAAGGCATTCGATTACAATTGGAACGGTAAAAAATATCTGTTGAAACCTATTAAATATGATTTATTATAAATTATTTATTATTTCATAAATTTTGGGGCGTAGCCAAAGTGGCAAG
>JALTEE010000037.1 GCA_027007865.1 bacterium | reverse complement strand
CAATTGAGAGGTGCAATAATATGGGAAGATATATCGGACCGGTCTGTCGTCTATGTCGGCGAGAAAATGAAAAACTCTATTTGAAAGGCGAAAGGTGCTATACAGATAAATGTGCTTTCAATACTCGCCCTACGCTGCCCGGACAGCGAGGGAAGTTCGGTCAACCATCGCGGCGGCGAAAACCTAAAGATTATGGAATTCGTCTGCGTGAAAAACAAAAGATGCGCACAATTTATGGCTTGATGGAGCGACAGTTTAAAAACTATTTTGAAAAAGCACTGCAAATGCCCGGACAAACAGGTGAAAACTTTTTACAACTTCTCGAGCGAAGGCTCGATAATGTTATTTTTCGCCTCGGTTTCGCGCCGTCAAGAAAAGCGGCGAGGCAACTCGTTAGACACGGACATTTCCTCGTAAATGGGAAAAAGGTCGATATACCGAGTTACATTGTGAAGGCTGGTGACATAATCCAGGTAAAGGAAAGCAGTAAACAGCTCGAAGTTATCCATGAAACTTTAAAAAAGCGTGGCAGAATTAAAGAATTATCCTGGCTGCAACTCGACAAGGCGCATTTGGAAGGAAAATTATTATCTATACCCACAAGAGCTGAGATACCCACAACAGTGAACGAACATCTTGTTGTGGAATTCTATTCCCGATAAAATTTGCTTTTGTGAGAATTTTCGTGAAGAAACATAAGGAGAATTAAAACTATGAAATGGAAGGCAATGCAGATGCCAGAACCTCTCTGGGAGGACCCGGAGACGAAAGATGACCCAACATTCGGCAGATTTATAATCGAACCGATGGAAAAAGGTTATGGTATCACAGTTGGAAATGCCATTAGAAGGGTCATTCTATCCTCGATGCAGGGTGCCGCTATTACATCTATCAAAATAGATGGTATCCTTCACGAATTCTCGACTATACCAGATGTCTATGAAGATGTTCCCGAGATAATCCTCAATATAAAGGGTATAAGGTTTAGTGTGGATTTAGATTTCCCTGAGCCTGTTCGTCTTGATGTGGAAAAAGAGGGAGAAGTTGTTGCCGGCGACATAGATGTGCCAGCTGGAATGGAAATCCTAAATCCCGAACATCATATTTGCACAATCACAAAGGAGCGACGCTTAATAATCGATATGGATGTCGATATAGGTCGCGGTTTCTCGGTTGCCGAGGAACATCATAATCCCGATGCACCGATTGGAACGATTGCAGTCGATGCGATTTTTACACCTATAAAAAAAGTCGACTTCTCAATCGAACCCGCTCGTGTAGGACAGAGAATAGATTATGATAGACTTATTCTGGAAATATCTACCGATGGCAGTATTTCGCCGAGAGAAACGCTTGCTATGTCGTCGCGATTGCTCGTGGACCATTTCTCGATGTTCCTACATCCCGAAACCGAACTCGAACAAATCGAGGAAGAAGTAGTGGACGAGGAAACGCAGAGGATAACTACTCTACTTCGTTTGCCTGTGGAAGAACTCGAACTTTCCGTCCGAGCAAGTAATTGTCTTAGAAATGCAAAAATCAGATTTATCGCCGAACTCGTTGTGAGAAGCGAGCAGGAAATGCTTAAATTCCGCAACTTCGGGCGAAAATCACTCCAGGAACTGCAAACAGTTCTTGGAAAACTCGGACTCCATTTCGGAATGGATATTTCCCAATATGTATCCGACGAAGATTTAAAAGAACTTAATGAGAAACTTGCGAAGAAAAAAGTGCAGGAAAAAACTGATGATGATAAGAATGCTAATTAGAAAAAATTTATGGAAAAATCGAGGTATATATGCGTCACGGGAAGAAATTCAAAAAATTAGGTCGTCCAGCATCACATAGGCGTGCGATGCTTCGAAATATGGTTACTTCACTGTTCGAGCATCATTCGATAAAAACAACTGTGCCAAAAGCAAAAGAAGCACAGAAATTTGCCGAACGACTTGTCAGATATGCTATTGCAGGAACGCTCGCCGACAAGAGAAGAATAATATCATATCTGAAAAACAAAGAAGTTGCCCACGAACTCATCAGAATTGGGCAAGATAAATTCGCAGATAGACCCGCAGGTGGATACACTGCAATATATCATCTTGCTCCAAGAAAAGGCGACGGCGCAGAAATGGTTCTGCTAAAATTCTTAACCGAACCTAAAGAAAAACCGAAGAAGAAAAAAAAGAAGCGAAAGATAATGCCGCACGATGTGATAGAAACTGTTGAAACTACCAAACAAAGCCCTGTGCTTTACAAAGAAAAAGTCGAACCCGAACCAGTCGAGGAAACCGAAACGGAACAAGAAATCGCTCCCACAGAAGAACCTGCGGAAACTATCGATGTGGAAGCATCACCGACAGAAAACGAAGAAACCGAAGAAGAAACGAATCCTCAAACAGAAATAGAAGAGGAAATTTCCGTAAGCGCAGAAGATTCTGGTAAAACCGCATCGGAAAGCGATGATGCAGCCCAGGAATCCGCCGATGCCGAAAAAGATGAAGAAGTATCCGATGAGAAAAAAGCAGATGAAGAAAACTAATCTTTACTAACCACTTTCGTGGGCAAGAATTTTTTAAACCACTATCCCGTTATGATAGGAAGAAAAGGCAAAATCTGGGTCTGGATTTTAGTGGGCATTTTGATTGTGCTTATTGTAGGCACTGTCGCTGGTTTTTTTGCTTTGAAATTTGCAAAGAAAAAGGCATCGAAGATTATTCAGAAAAAAACTTCTCAAATGCTGGCGCCTGCGCGGAATAAATTCCTAAAAATGCTACCAAAAAATTACAATAAAGAACGCGCTCAAAAGATATTCGATGAATTCATAAAGGCATCACAATCGGGAAAGATAAGCGTAAATATGGTTCTCAAAGATTTGGCTCCATATCTCCAAAAATCTGTGCAAGATGGCAAACTTTCTACACAAGAAGCCGACTCCGTTCTTAAGTTGATGAAAGAAGCAATGGCGAAATAATCGTCTTTTTTAGAAAAAATCGCACAAAACGCCAAATCCAACTAACTAACGGAAATTATTTATTTCCACAATCGAGCATATAGCGCGATTTTGCGTTTAAATTCATTTCGATTTTTTGCACTATTTCAGGGCATATTTTCCAGCGAGTTGTCCGCAGGCGCCGGATATTTTACCGCCTTTTGATTTTCGGACTGTTGCTACGATAGAGTTGGCGAGCAAATAACTTTGAAAGCGTAGAACGATTCGCTCATCGGGCGCCTCGAATGGAATGCCGTCGATATGATTGTATGGAATAAGATTGGCTTTTGCGGGCAAGTTTTTCATCAAATTCACGAGTTGCGCCGCATCTTCAAGCGAATCGTTGAAACCACCGAACAGCACATACTCGAATGTAACCCATCGTTTAGAATATTGTGCATATTGCGGAACGAGTTCGAGCAATTTTGCTATTGGATATTTTTTTGCTATCGGCATAATTTCAGTGCGCATTTCATTGTTCGGTGCATTTAGCGATATTGCGAGTTTCGGGCGAAGTCCACTGTCCATAAGCGCACGAATGCCGTCAGGAATGCCGACTGTGGATATTAAAACTCTGCGATGTCCGAGCCCGAAGCCGAACTGGTCGATTATCAATTTCACCGCATCGAGCACCGCATCGATGTTGTCCATCGGCTCGCCCATTCCCATAAACACGACATTTGTCAGTTCGTTCCCGCCTTGATGAATATATTTTTGGACTTGAAACAATTGCCCGATTATCTCGGTCGATGTGAGATTTCGCAGAAAACCCATTTTACCTGTTGCGCAAAATTTGCATCCGAATTTGCACCCTATCTGCGAAGAGAGACAAACTGTGTGTTTTCCGCGCTTTTTATCCGGGATATAGACCGCTTCTGTTAATTTTCCATCGAGCATTTTGAATAGAAATTTCGCAGCGCCATCTTTCGAGCGCGCAACTTCGACAATTTCAGGTAGTGTTATTTTCGCATTTTCCGCAAGGTATTCGCGCAATTCGTTCGGCAAGTCGGA
>JALTEE010000036.1 GCA_027007865.1 bacterium | reverse complement strand
ATTTTTCTCACCGCAAACGAAAAATTCCTCGTTTTAATCTTTTCCTATAAAATTCATTTGACATTTGCACTTTTAGTTCTGACATTTACAGTATGTATTCCTGGTTATTTTCCATATCAGAGGCATTTCGCTCACTGTGGCGTCATCGTTTCGTAGCGATGTTGTCTGTTTTGACAATTTCGGCGGCGCTGTTTGTTCTCGGATTTTTCATAACGATTTCGCTCAATCTGCACGGTGTATTGTCTGCTATGCAGCGCCAGATTGCTGTGGAACTTTTTTTGAGCGACGGCACTACAAAAGCCGATGTATCGCAACTAATCGAAGATATTTCTCACAGCGAAGGAGTAAGTTCGGTAGAATTCATCACGAAGAGCGATGCGATGCGGCGATTTTCCAAGAAATTTGGTGCAAAATATCTCGAAGGGCTTTCCGATAATCCGTTTCCGCCATCGATACTTGTGCATTTGAAACCGGGTATAAATCTCGGCAAAACCGCTGAATACATATCTGCAAAATTTGGAAATCATCCGGAAATCACGCAAATCGCATCGCCCGGCGATGTTGCGCAAAAATTGTCGGGAATGTTGAAAACATTTTTAATATTATCGACAATCTGGGGAGTAATACTCATAATCGGCGCGCTGCTCATAGTTGTCAATACTATAAAACTCGCCATATACAGCAGGCGTGATACAATCGAAATTATGCAGTTAGTCGGTGCGACATCGTCATTCATACAGAGACCTTTTACCGTCGAGGGTTTCGTTCAGGGACTTCTTGCGGGTGCAATCGCTGCAGCCGCTCTATATTTGGCATCGGCGGGAATCGGAAGCGTAATTCACGCGCTGACAATGCCTCCGCAAAGTTTATTATATGTTTTTGTGCTGCTGGGAATAATATTCGGTATTATCGGAAGCAGGATGGCGGTTAAAAAATTCTTGTAATAGGTGATTGCTAAAATCATAAAAATGAGTATTATTAGAGCGGTATAGATTTTAATAATATAATTTATCATTCTATTGTATTTTTCATCGGAGGGAAAAATGGGAGAGATAAGATTAAAAGTAAAACTGACGAACTATCGAGATTATCTGAAATTCACGGATGGTTCGATATCTGCGGAACAAGTTCGTTCCGCAGAAGTCGATGCCGTCATCGACACAGGTGCGACACTATTAAATTTGCCAGAAGAACTCGTCGAAGAACTCGGCTTGATACCTTCCGGTTTCATCCAAATTTCCTATGCTAACAATGCGAAAGAAGTTCGCCCAAAAGCGCGTGGAGTGAAACTCGAACTATTAGGACGAGATGGATTATTCGATTGTGTCGTCGGTCCTCGCGGGTCGGAAGTCCTCATCGGTCAGATTGTGCTCGAAACGCTCGATTTAATAGCCGACTGCACCACAGGCGAAGTTAAACCCGCTCACGAAGAAGGAATCATCTATATGGCGATGTAATATTTTTCATCGGAGGGAATAATTGTCGAAAAGAACAAGCGATAGGTCTCATTGGGAGAAACTATGGACGGAAAAGAGCGACCCGAGCAGAATATACGATAATTCGGGACGAATTCCCACGGCGCTTTTTGAAATAATGTCCGATTTATCGGGCAAAAGAGTTCTCGAAGTCGGCGCAGGCACAGGGCGCGATAGTTTTACAATCGCCGAAAAGGGCGCGCAGGTATTCGTTCTCGATTATGCGAATGCAGCGCTCGATATCGTGAAATTGCTCAATTCTCAGAACAATGCAAAAGTCGTTCCCGTTCAAGGCGATGCTTTTGCGCTGCCTTTCCCCGATAATTCGCTCGATATAGTATTCCATCAGGGATTGCTCGAACATTTTCGCGACCCGTGGGGTATCGTCAGAGAAAATTATCGCGTGCTAAAGCCGGGTGGAATCGCAATCATCGATGTTCCGCAGAGGTGGCATATTTACACAATTGTGAAGCATTTTCTCATTGCACTCGATGCGTGGTTCGCAGGCTGGGAAACAGAATTTTCACTGGGGCAACTTTCAAATGAACTGGAAAAATTCGGCTTCGAACGCATCGCTTTCTACGGCGATTGGATGTATCCCTCTTTTTTCTACCGCACATTCAGAGAGATTTTATGGAAAATCGGAATTCATCTGCCGCTGTATCCGCCGAAAATTCCGATATTGTGGCGTGTCCGCAGATATCTGCGAGAAAAATTGCGCAGGACAAAATTCGGCGCATATACCGCTGTGTCATTTGGCGTCCTGATGAAAAAACCATTATAATAATTCAATGAAACTGCGATAAATAAACACTCAAAACTAAATATTCGACGCTAAAAAAAATGCCTCTTTCATTTTCAATGCTGGTTTCACTCTTCAGAAATTTTCTAATATCCGAAGTATCATCGTCGCAGAACACCATCGATGCGTATTCTCGCGATGTTGCAAGATTTGCACAATTCCTCGAAATAAAGAAAATCGAGTCGCTATCGGATGTATCGCGGGGGATAGTGTCGTCCTATCTGCATTTTCTCGTGGACATCGGTCTTGCGACTACTTCGATTTCTCGCAACATTTCTGCGCTGCGGACATTTTGGTCATTTTTATTGACGAACCGCTATACCGATGCCGACCCGCTCGAAGGACTCGAACTGCCTCGGAAAGCCAAAAGACTGCCCGAAGTGCTTTCAATCGACGAAGTGAACAAGATGCTTGAAGCGGTGGACATATCAAAAATTCTCGGATTGCGCGATAGAGCGGTTCTCGAATTTATGTATGCCTGCGGAGCGCGAGTATCGGAGACAATCGATTTGAAAACGACGGATATTTACCCCGACGAGCAGTTTGTGCGACTTTTAGGCAAAGGCGCAAAAGAGCGGCTCGTCCCGATTGCGAAGGAAGCGCTTTATTGGCTCGAGCGATATATTCGCGATATTCGCCCGAAAATTGCGAAAGTTTCATCGGGCGGGTTTGTATTCCTGAACTATCGCGGCGGAAAACTTTCGCGAATGGGGATATGGGAAATAGTGCGCAAATGGGCTGAACGAGCGGGCATAAGGAAATCGGTTCACCCGCATACATTGCGACACACTTTCGCAACGCATCTCATCGAGGGCGGAGCGGATATCCGTGCTGTCCAACAAATGCTCGGACACGAGAGCATTATCACAACTCAAATTTATACGCACATATCGCAGAAACACATACGGGAGGTGTATCATAAATTTCACCCGAGAGGATGAAATTGGCAGTTGTCGAGTTTGCAATGGTCGGAAATGAAAAAAGCGTGCTGAGCAAAATTTCAAAGCACGCTTTATATTCTTTTTCATACAGGTATTGTTTGGTTATTTAGATGTTGAGCAATTCGCGAGCCTCCTTTTGATGATTCAAAAAGTTTTCCTTGTTGAGCGAATAATATACTTCTTTACCATGTTTTTCTCTGTCAAGAAACCCTGCTTGCCATAACGCTGAAAGATGTGTCGAACAAGCGGAATGAGAAAGTCCTACTTTTTTTGCAATTTCATTCACGGGCATAGGTTCAGAATTGACTGCAATCAGTATTCTGAGCCTGACGATGTTCCCGATTGCTTTTAATCGCATCTCGAATAATCGTAGTATGCCTTCGTTATTCATCATATTATGATTGATTATCATTTGGGTAAAAAAGTCAAGCAGTTTCTGGTTTATTAACTTTTGCCGCAGAGGGTTTCTTCGGTTTTATCAACGCCGCCCAAGTTCCAAATATCGCGATAATAATGCCGACCACCACATAATCCCAGGTTGCCGATGTGCCCTTTATTGATGGAATAAATGCGACTATTACGAGCCATGCACCCATAATGACATTTACCCATTCGAGTGGTTTCTTAGAAATTACCCAGAGCCCGAAAATTAAAACCAAGGCTCCGCTAATTAGGGCATTCCAGAGATTACCACTTCGAGAATTTATTATCCCCGGAATGAATCCTGCAATAATGACCCAGACGCCGATTATTGCATTAAACCAATCCTGCCACATCTTATACCTC
>JALTEE010000035.1:2694-4006 GCA_027007865.1 bacterium | reverse complement strand
ATTTTGGATTTCGGAGGTAAAATTATGTCATATTTAGTTCTTGCTCGGAAATGGCGTCCCCAGACATTCGACGATGTTGTGGGACAAGAACATATAACGAAAACTCTTCGCAGAGGAATCGAGTCGGGCAGAATAGCACACGCATATCTTTTCACGGGTCCTCGCGGAGTCGGTAAAACTACGACAGCCCGTATCCTCGCAAAAGCGCTGAATTGCCAGTCATCGGATGCACCGACTCCAACACCCTGCAATAAATGCGTATCCTGCGTCGAAATCACAGAGGGTCGTTCACCTGATGTTACGGAAATGGATGGCGCATCACATCGCGGAATCGACGATGCGCGAGATTTGCAGGCAAATATCCAATACGCAACTGTCGGGCGATATAAAGTCATAATTATCGATGAAGTGCATATGTTGACACGTGAAGCGTTTAATTCGCTACTGAAAACCATCGAGGAACCACCCGACAATGTCGTTTTCGTGTTCGCCACCACAGAACCGAATGCCGTTCCACTGACGATTATGTCTCGATGCCAACGATTTGATTTCAGGCTGATAAATCCTAAAAAGATTTCGGAGCAAATACGGAAAATTGCAGTAGCGGAAAATTTCTCGATAACAGACGAAGCAGCGGATTTCATCGCATTGCGCGCAGAAGGCTCGATGCGCGATGCACTTTCTATGCTCGACCAGGTCTTTGCCGCAGAAACGGATGAAGAAATTTCTGTGGAAATCGTAATGAAATTTCTCGGAGTCGTTCCAACCCAATCATTTCAAAAAATTGCAGAAGCACTCGGCAGAAAAGACCCAAAATCCGCACTCGACGAACTATCGGCGCTACTCGAAGGCGGAATCGACCCACTGCAAATTGGAAAGGGACTTGTCGAACATTTTAGAAATGTGCTGATAGCAAAATCGAACGCACTGCCTGCGGATTACCCGAATAAAAATTTATACGATGAAATTGCTAAGCGGCACGATTTGCGCGACTTGCTCCGCATCGTGAAAATTTTGTCTGACAAATACAGCGCAATGCGCAGAAGCGACACACCCCGATACATTATGGAAGAAGCGCTGATATATCTTTCGCTGCTCGACGAAGTTGTCGATATCGGTGCGTTGCTTGCCGGCACAGTATCGGGTGGAGAATTGCCGCTCGAAAATACAGCAGAAAAAACAATGCCGACAAAAACGATTATTCCTTCGAAAACAGCGGAAAGTCAAAATATTCAAACCGATGCTAAAATCGAAAATTCATCGCTGCCGCCCGAGAAAAAATTCATCGAAGCACTGGGACAAAGACGAAAAC
>JALTEE010000035.1:0-2684 GCA_027007865.1 bacterium | reverse complement strand
CAACATTGCTGGACAAAAATACAGAAATAAAATTCGACGACGGCAGAATTTTAATAAAATTTCCCGAAACAATGGAAACTATGCGCGAAGAAATCGTAATCAATCCCGAAACAATGAAACTCTTGGAAGATAGCGCACAAAGCGCATTGGGAAATATCGTTGCTGTGGAATTATTAAAAGATATTCCCAAAAAAGAGGGAATAGAAAATAAAAGCGACATTGGAATACCCAAAGATGTTGGAAAAGTTCTATCGCTATTCGATGCCAAATTACAATAACAAGCGTTCCGATTGACATCCTTCGGGTGATTCCACGCTTCGCCGTGCATCGAATTCGCTCCTGGCTGTCGCTTAAATTATTTTGAGCCTAACGGCTTTGAAGATGTGAAACTTTGAACTCAAAACTTTTCTCATGGCTATTAAAAACTTTCGGAGGATAAAAAATGTTTGGAAAAGATTTTATGAAGAAACTTCAACAGGCGCAATCGGCTATATCGGAGATGCAGGAGAAATTGGATGAGATACGGGTGGAATTTTCCGCAGGTGGCGGAATGGTTACTGCTGTGCTCAACGGGAAGAAAGAATTGGTCGATTTAAAAATAGACCCGCAAGTAGTGAACCCCGAAGATGTGGAAATGCTGCAAGATTTAATCATCGCAGCAATAAACGGTGCATCGATGCAAATCGAGCAGCAAATTCAACAGCAGATGGGCAATATCCAGGGCACGCTCGGAATAAACATCGCGTAAATATAACACGGAAAGGATAAAAGATGGCGAGTGATGGTAGAAAGGTTCTTCTTTCGGGTATGCAGCCGACAGGGATGCTTCATCTCGGCAATTACGAGGGCGCATTGAAAAATTGGGTCAATTTGCAAAATAGCGAGGAATATGAGATTTATTTCTGCATAGTCGATTGGCACGCATTAACCACAGCATACGAAGACCCGTCAGACCTCGTAGAACGCATATATCAAATCGCTGCGGACTATATCGCCGCCGGTCTCGACCCCGAAAAAGTTGCACTGTTCGTTCAATCCGATGTAAAACAGCACGCAGAACTCCATTTGCTGCTATCGATGCTCGTTCCAATTCCTTGGCTCGAACGAGTGCCGTCGTATAAGGAAAAAATCGAAGCGCTCGGTCTCGATTCCTATGGATTTCTCGGCTATCCGCTTCTGCAAACAGCGGACATAATCATATACCGTGCCGATGCCGTTCCTGTTGGCAAAGACCAATTGCCTCATCTCGAATTAGCGCGGGAAATCGTGCGCCGATTTAATTTCCTATACGGCGATGTCTTTCCCGAACCGGATGCGCTGCTGTCCGAAGCGCCGTTTATACCGGGAACAAATAATCGCAAAATGAGCAAATCATACGACAATCACATCTGTATGGGCGACCCACCCGATAAAATTAAAAAGCGCGTGATGAGTTATTATACCGACGAGACGAAAATTTATCGCGGCGATGCAGGTCATCCCGATACCTGCCCTGTTTTTGCTCTGCTGAAATTATATGCGCCCGAAGAGACCGACAAAATCAAATCGGATTGCGAAAGCGGCAGCAGCGAATGGGGATGCGTGAAATGCAAAAAATTGCTCACAGAAAAACTCGTCGAAATTTTCACGCCGTTTCGTGAAAAGCGCGAAGAACTGCTTGCAGATAGAGGACAATTGCGAAAAATTTTAGAAGACGGTGCGGAAAAAGCGCGCATAAGAGCGGAAGAAACAATGAAAATCGTCCGCAGTGCGATGAAAATGTGGGATGCACAGTAAAAAATAGCAGGAGAAATTATTATCTCGGGGTGGATGCCATATAGGTAAATAGTCCATTTAAAACTTATTATACAAAAAAGTAATTATGGGTTCATTAGTTAAAGAATACACAAGAGAAAAACTTACAGGACAGATTTTTACGCCTTTCTTTATCGTGGAAAAGATTTTAAACGATGTCGGATACGATTCGCCCGATATTTTAGGTAAAAAAATATTAGACCCTGCTTGCGGAGACGGTCGATTTTTGGTAAAAATTGCCGAAAGGATTATCAAATATTCGAAGCCCGAAAATCTTGGAGAAAATCTTTTAAATATTTATGGCTGGGATATCGATGCCAAAGCCGTCGCTTCCGCTCGCAATAAACTTAATAAATTAGTCGAACCTTACGATATAAAAATAGATTGGAATTTAGAAATAACCAACTCATTGTATAAAACAAGCCTCGAACCGTTGCTTTTCGAGTTAAATATATCGGTTGAGAAATTCGATTTTATAGTTGGGAATCCGCCATACATCCGCATTCAACATCTGGACACCGAACAGCGAACATTTATCCAACAGAATTATGAATTTTGTAAATCGGGTTCGACAGATATTTATATCGCTTTCTACGAATTCGCTATAAATCTATTAAAACAAAATGGAATTTGTTGTTTCATAACACCTAACACTTTTTTTCACACAAGCACAGCAAAAAAATTGAGACATTATTTTGAAACGCACAAAAATTTAATTCAAATAACTAATTACGGACATATACAACTTTTTGACGATGCAACAACTTATAGCGCTATCGTTATTTTCAATAAAAAGAAAAACAAAAGTTTTCTCTATCAAAGCGCAGTCGATAAAACCAAATTTATTGAAAGACAAATAAATTTCGATGAAATAGAAGGGAAGAATTTTT
>JALTEE010000034.1 GCA_027007865.1 bacterium | reverse complement strand
GATTTGATATGTGTGCAGTGTAAAATTGAAAAGAGGTATGATTATTATGATAGCACTGGCTCAGCGTGTTCGGTGCGGTTCAGTCAAAGTCGATGGGAATATTGTAGGAGCGATTGAAAATGGTCTCGTGATTTTGGTCGGGGTTTGCAGAGATGATGAACCATCGGATGCGATAAAACTGGCGGAGAAAGTCTTTGGGTTGCGTGTTTTCGAGGATGACGATGGCAAATTTAATCTATCCATAGCCGATGTCGGCGGAAGCGTGCTTGCCGTGTCTCAATTTACGCTCTGTGCCAATACGACAAGGGGGAGGAGACCGTCGTTTGCAAATGCAATGGAGCCGAAAATAGCGCAAAAACTTTTCAACGGTTTCGTCGAAATGCTTCGCGCAAAAGGAATTTTGACCGAAACGGGTATCTTTGGCGCAAAAATGCTCGTGAAAATCGAGAACGACGGTCCCGTCACGCTATGGCTCGATTCCAAAACGAAAAGAAAAAAATAAAATACAGATTTATAAAAAATATGTTTCGACCGTTTCATTTGGCGCTATTGGATAATATACTATTCTGGATTCCCGTTTTCACGGGAATGACTTGTATTTGTAAAACTGTTAGAATAGCTGTCATTCCCAACTCGATTGGGAATCCAGTGTTCACGATGGGAAAAACTTTATTTTGCAGGAGTCATAAGTTGTCAACTAAAATAGTTTCAGGGGGTTAAAAATGGATTCAAAAATTTTTAAGGCTTATGATATCCGCGGTGTCGTGCCCGAACAACTCGATGAAAAAACTGCATATCTCATCGGTGGAGCGATAGTAAATGTTTTGGAATCGCATCGTATTGCTGTGGGAAAGGATGTTCGCATATCGTCATCTTTGTTGGAGAAAGGGCTTGTAGATGGTTTGACCGCTGCTGGTGCGGATGTCGATATTTTGGGCGAAATTTCTACCGACGCACTATATTTCGCAGTCGGAAAATTTGGATACGATGCTGGCGTGATGATTACAGCATCGCACAACCCAAAGCAGTATAACGGTTTCAAAATATGCAGAGAAAATGCGATACCGCTGTCGGGGAAATCGGGACTGCCCGATATAGAGAAAATTGTTATGGATGGAGAATTTCACGAGGCGTCGAAGCCTGGCGTGGTTCATAAAAAAGACATTCTCGATGACTATATAGCGCATTGCCTTTCTTTCGTGAATGTATCGGAACTTTCACCATTCAATATCGCAGTCGATACTGGAAATGGTGTCGCTGGAATATTTCTGCCGAAATTGTTTGAGAAATTGCCGTTCGATGTTACCCCGCTTTTCTGGAAACCCGATGGCAATTTTCCGAACCATCTGCCGAGTCCAATCGAGCCTGAAAACACAGAAGTTCTGCGAAAAACCGTTGTCGAAAAGAAATTGGATTTCGGCGTTGCATTCGATGGCGATGCAGATAGGATGTTCATCGTCGATGAAAAAGGCGAACTTGTCGGCGGAGATATGATTACTGCGATGGTTGCCAGAAGGATGCTGGAACGATTTCCGAATAGCAAAATCGTATATAATCTGATTTGCTCGAAAACGGTTCCCGAAATCATCGAAAAGTATGGTGGCAAGCCGATTCGCAGCAGAGTCGGACACGCATTCATCAAGCCGATTATGCGCGAACAAGATGCCGTTTTTGGAGGCGAACATTCGGGACATTTCTATTTCAGAGACAATTGGTTCGCAGACAGCGGACTTATCGCATTCCTTGTTGTCGCAGAACTGTTATCATACGAACAGAAAACGCCATCGCAGTTGATTTCCGAAATGGATAAATATTTCCGCACAGGCGAGATAAATACGAGCGTGTCCGATAGAACAAAAACGCTGGAATGTATATGCCGCACAGTCGAAAGTGAAACCGATGCGAGACCCGATAGAACCGATGGCATCACATTCGATTTCGGCGATTGGTGGTTTAATTTGCGACCATCGAACACGGAACCGCTGATAAGACTTAATCTCGAAGCATCGTCAAAAGAACAAATGGAGCGGGAACGAAATTGGATTATCGGGATAATCAAAAGTTGCGCAAAATAACCGATGATTTAACTATGCTCGATGTGCGTCATTTCTATATTCACATACCCTTCTGTCGCCGTAAATGCAGATACTGTGCATTTTACTCGCTCGAATATAATTCTGCTATGTCTGCACAATTTATCGATTCTCTGAAACAGGAAATTTATAGAACGAGTAAAAATTATTCTGGCGGAAGTGTATATGAAAATTCTACAATATTTTTCGGGGGTGGGACGCCGTCAATTCTCGATACGAAAACGATTGAGGAAATTATTTCGCTAATTCGCAGCGAATTCGATATCGAAAATTTTTCCGAAGCGACATTGGAGTGCAATCCCGAAAGTGTATCGAAAAATAAGTTCGAGCAACTCCGCAACGCAGGGATAAATCGCATAAGTATCGGTGTGCAATCGCTCGACGATGTAATTTTAAATTTCCTCGGCAGAATTCATAATAGCGAGCAAGCACTCGATGCTGTCGATGCCGCAATCGACGCAGGATTTGAAAATATCAGCACCGATTTTATATTCGGTATTCCAGGACAAACGCAGCAGCAAATTATAGGAGATATCGATAAGATAATTGTTCGAAATGTAAAACACATTTCCTTTTATTCGCTTACTGTTGAAAAAGGAACTCCGCTTGCAAAATCGGTCGCTACAGGCGAAATTATTATGCCATCGTCGGATGAAATTGCGGAGCAATACTATTCCGCTACCGAACTTCTGTCGAATGCGGGTTTTGTCAATTACGAAGTGTCGAATTTTTCGCTTCCTGGATATGAGTGTCAGCATAATCTTGCATATTGGAATGGGGGAAATTATTTAGGTTTCGGTCCTGCAGCGCATTCTTTTTATGATAATAGACGATGGCACAATGTGAAATCGGTGGGAGAATATATAGCGAGATTGCAAATGGGCAAAACGCCGATGGATTTTAGCGAAATTTTAAGTAGTGCGGAACGGTTCGAGGAATATATTATGCTTCGGCTTCGTCTCGCCGATGGCTTTTCGGTCAAGACGGCAGCGGAGATTTTGTCGATAGATGTAGAAATATTGTGGAGTGTTTTGAAAAAGTTTATCGAGAGTGAAAAAATGTTCAAGAAAGGCGATGTCGTCGCTTTGAATACCGAGAACCGCCTTCTTGCCGATGGTATCGCTGCAAAAATAGTGGAGGAAGTATTCGATGAAATTGAATGAATTTTTGAAATCAGAAAATATAAAAATCGGGCTCGAAGTCCATAACAAATGGGATGCAATCGATGAAATGGTAAAAATTCTCATGGAATCGGGCAATATCGAAGATATTTCCGCGCTGAAAGAAGCGATGCTTTTGCGCGAAAGAACGATGTCCACCGGTATCGGTAGGGGAGTCGCAATTCCTCACGCATCGAGCGATGCCGTAAAAGAATTGACCGTTGCAGCGGCGACATTGAAAGAGCCAATCGATTTCGAATCGCTCGATATGCAGCCTGTGCAAATAATTTTTTCAATTGCATCGCCAAAGGAGCGCGGAAAAAGTTATATGGAACTTCTGTCGCAAATTGCAAAACTTTTTCAGGACAAAAATTTTGCGCAAAAACTCTTAGGGGTGAAAACCGCCGATGAGTTTTTTAAAATCGTATCCGACAATTTGGGATAGAAAATTGCCGTGTTTGTTAAATAGAGCAAATCACAATTATTAGTCGGGATGAGTCCTGCAAAATAGGTTATTTTTGAGTTCTTTGATATGCGTTTTTATTTCCCCTCATTCTAAATCCTTCTCCCGAGGGAGAAGGACTTTTACTTCCCTCTCCCCACGGGAGAGGGACCGAGGGTGAGGGGAAACGGGAAATACCTATCACTATGAAACACAATGAGTTAGACATGGAGGTAAAAAATCCAAAAATTGGAGGTAAAAGTAGTTCTCTTATAACAAGTTAAAATAAATCGGAGGAAACATGCCATTAGTCGGGAATAAAGG
>JALTEE010000033.1 GCA_027007865.1 bacterium | reverse complement strand
ACTTTTAATTTCTTATCTGATGTAAAAATAGTCATATTTTTTGTATATAACAAAAATTATAATTATTGCAAGCAAAATATTTCACCATTTTGAGAAACGATGAATATTTTTTTACCATCAGATGCGGGGGAACGGCGCACAGGCGAACCGCATTCCACAAAAGATAATATGTCTCCACTCTCGATTTCTATGAAAAATACGGTTCCGTCGTATGATATAGCGACAATCGTATTTCCGACGATTATCGGCGCCGATACAATCGTCCTTCCGATTTTTGCCCGCCAAATGAGCGAACCATCGTCGTTCGATACCGCATCGATTTCGCCATTATTCTGTGTTGCAACCAGAATTTTCCCATTCGTGGCAATGGGCAACCTATCGAATTGTTTCGAACTGAAATCCCATTCCTTATCGCCCATCCGGGATTTCATCGCAACGATACCGCCACAAGATAGAGGAATGATAATATTATCTCCGCTCACCGTAATTGCGCCTATTGCATTATTTTTTAGTTTTTTTCGCCATATCGGCTCGCCAGAAATCTTTATAGCGAAAATTTCGTTTCCTGCGGCGACCCAAATCGTATCATTTCGCAGTGCCATTGCTGTATGCACAGGAAAACCAAGATCATACTGCCACAATTTTTTCCCGCTATTCGATGAAAGCGCATATAATTTCCCTTTTAGTGTGGCAAAAATTAAAAGCGAATCGGCATCGAGGGGTGCTATTTCAGCATCGCCACAATTTTTAGACCACAGAATTTTTTTGCGCAGAAAATTGTATGTGCCTATTCTATTCCAATTCCCAAAGCCGATGTAGAACATATTATTTTTCGATATCACAGGCGGAAACATCATCGGCGTATCTACCCATAATTTTGAATCGATTTTCCCTGTTTCGGCATCGAGCGCAAAAATCCGCTTGATTGGCGTTCCTATAAAAACTTTTTCATAACACACAATTGGCGCTGTTGGGTCGAGCGATTTTATCTCGCTGCGCCATAAAATCTTCGGCGATTTCGACAATGAACCATCGATGTATCCTGTATTTTGCGCATTGCATCGCTGCATCGTCCAGCAATTTGAAAAATCGCCGCTTCGACCGACATCGACAGTTATTTTCCCGCTGCATCCTAAAATAGAAATCGCAACGAGTAGCAAAATTACGAGTATGTGTAATTTATTTATTTTCATCGACCGAATATAACATTATTTTTGCAATGTGCAAAATCGGTTTTATATTTAATTTGTGATTATGATAAAACTCGAAGGAGCGATGAATTGAAAGAGATATACGATGTCGCCATAATCGGCGGAGGCATAATCGGCAGCGCAATTGCCTATGAACTATGCAAACTCGGCATCACAGATGTCGTGATACTCGATAAAAGTTATATATCTTCGGGTTCTACGGGTCGTTGTGGAGCAGGTGTTCGCCAGCAGTGGGGACTAGAACTAAATGCGCTACTCGCTAAAAAAAGCGTGGAAATTTTTAAGAATATTCCCGATGAATTAGGAATGGACATCGAGTTCCGACAGGGCGGATATCTCGTTCTCGCACACAATGAGAAGCAGGTAGAACAGTTCCAGAAAAACATAGAACTGCAAAATTCTCTCGGTATTCCATCGAGATTTGTGAGCAAAGCGGAAGCGCAAGAAATCTGTCCGCCGATAAATCTCGATTCTTTCGTCGCAGCGACATTCTGTCCCACAGATGGGCACGCAAATCCGTTTCTCGCTAATTTTGCATATAACCGTGCTGCACAGCGATTGGGTGCAGAAATGCGAAAATATACCGAAGTGGTAGATATAACAGTGGAAAATAGCGCAGTGAAAGGCGTCGTGTTGAAAAATGGTGATAAAATTTCCGCTCCAATTGTGGTAAATGCGGCGGGTCCTTGGTCGAAAGAAGTCGCAAAAATGGCTGGCGTTAATATTCCGACACATCCCGAACGACATCAAATCCTCGTATCCGAACCGCTGGAACCAATGTTCAATACGATGGTGATTTCATTCCAAATCGGGATTTATCTACAGCAAGTTCCGCAGGGTAGTTTCGTTATGGGCATCGGCGAAAAAGAAAAGCCATCGCATAACTATCGAAGTTCGTGGCAATTTCTCGAATTTTTAACAGGTGAATTACTAAAAATTCTGCCGATAATGTCACAAGTTAGAATCGTTCGCCAATGGGCAGGCTCATATAATCGCACACCCGATGCTGCACCGATATTAGGCGAACATCCCGATGTAAAGGGATTTTATCAAGCGGTCGGTTTTTCGGGACACGGATTTATGATTGGACCGATGACAGCGAGAGCGATAGCGCAACTTATCGCAGGGCAGAAGCCCGAAGTGGACATTTCACCGCTGTCGATAGAACGATTCGAGCGCGGAGAACTTATCATCGAACCGAGCGTTGTAGGATAACCGTTCCGCTTAACCATTAAACCCAAGATACACCCTTATTCTCCAGTCGTTTCACTTAGCATTTCAGGCTTCGCTGTGTATCGAGGTCGCTCCTTGTGGTCGCTTAGGTCGTTTTGCCAAACAACATTCCCACACAAATCATATACTTTCACATCCCCCCGTCCTTTTGGATTCCTCCCGCCAAGGCGGGAGGAATGACAATCGAAAGTAAAGGCAATTCATGAATTGCCCCTACAAAATATAAACAATTCGTTTTTACAAGGGCGTATTCGATACACCCCTACCGAATGAACACAATCCGTTTCGCAAGCCTTCGGCTTGACCATCCACACTTCGCGGCTCGTCAGGTCGCCCCCATTTTGTCCGCTCAAATTCTATCTCAAATACACAATCCGCTTTGTTATCGTCTGCCTATCTTCTGTCATCGCTCTCACGAGATATATCCCCGATGCGACCGATTTATCCGGTATCCAGACAAGCGTTCCGCTTGACCATCTATGCTTCGCATCTCGTTGTAGTCGCTCCTTGCTGTCGCTCAGATCGAATTTCCCTACAACATTCCCCCGCAAATCGTATATCCTCACATCCACCTTACCCGCCGGATCCCCGCCTGCCCA
The DNA here is from genome assembly GCA_027007865.1 of bacterium. Classification (GTDB taxonomy): domain Bacteria; phylum UBP14; class UBA6098; order B30-G16; family B30-G16; genus JAGHAI01. The sequence goes on along the minus strand of JALTEE010000033.1, from coordinate 980 downwards.
GGCATAACAAGAAAATTGTTGTGTCATTCCCAACTCGATTGGGAATCCAGATGGGGTTGTGTATTGAGTTTCCGTATTTCTGCCTTCATTTGCAGCAGAATGATAAGAGAGAGTGATGCAAACCGATGAATTGAACGGGTTTGGATACGCTTCGATAGAAAGATTATCGGGTCGATACGATTTTTCTGCGATTGCACCGGGTCCAGACCATTCTGTTGTTGCGGATAGACTTTCGCCGTCGCTGTTCCACATAGTAAGGCGAAAATCATAATCGGTTTCGTATAGTGGCATATCGTGCAGGGAATCAATAATTCCGCAATGAATTTCTTCGGTGGATTCGCGAAGCATTGTCCACAGTGTATCGTCGGAAAATTTCCAATAGAGTTTGTATCTATCGAATATCGTCGTTCTTTCGGGACCCGCATCGAGCCAGACCGAACCCCAAATTTTTGGCAGAATATAAGAGAATCCTCCCTGATTATCGATGCTGTCGATATCTACCCACATAACCAATGCAGTGTCGAGAGCGAATGGCAGCGAATCGAAATCGCAGTTCACGCACAGCATTTTCGAATTGTGATGCGCTATATTTGTTGCTTGATAGGGCCAGGTAGGTCGGATTCGTGTATTTATTAGAAGCATCGTCGATTGCTGAAATGAGCAAACATAGCCGAGAGACGAACCCGCTTCGAATGTCATAAATGCGCTATCGAGCACCGACAGTGTAATTGTCGCTCCATCGTGGATACAGCGGGTTGCAAAAGTCGTGGAACTGTTCTTGCCTATCATCTCGCCGAAAAAGCACGAGTCAATGTAAAAAACCGTGCTTTCCAACGGATACCAGTTCCACCACCAGACATAAGTATTCTCATATTCAAGATGTCTGTCTGACAGCGGAATTATCATATCGGTATGATATTCGTAATTGAAAATTCCGGAGACGGATATAGTGTCGCTGCCGGGTATTCTAATGCACGAAC
>JALTEE010000032.1 GCA_027007865.1 bacterium | reverse complement strand
TTCGTTCTTCGCACAGATATCGAAATGCAGGTATATAATTATCCTACGGAACCAGTTTCACCGATGAGGATTTATCCTAATCCGGTATTTACGGGAACGAATGCTTATGTTTCTGTGGATAATGCGATAATCTACGATATAACAGGTAGAATCGCAGGAAAAATTACTCCAGAAAAAAATTACATAGATACCAAAAATTATCTGCCAGGACTGTATTTGATAGTCCCACAAAATAGAAATATGATTGGGAAATTGTTAATACTGGGTTAGGAGGTAATAGAATGCTGATTATAATACTAATATCGATAATATCGTGTTTAAGCGCTTCGGATACTATATCTGTATCTATAAATCCCGATATAGTGATAAAAGATAAAAATGTATATGCCTCTGGTGCGTGTTTCGGACCCGTATTCGATGCAAAAGACCATTGGAATAATGAATCGCTTCGCATGGGCTATGGTGCGTGGCGAATACCAGATTCCACAGGCGGTTATCCGGATTACGGTTCATATAATTTTGGCGTCCCCGATTCCGATTTTATCGAAATGCTCGAAGATGCAGGACTAAAAGTATTGAGATGTAATAGTCAATACGACTGGAAATATACAGTCGGACCTTGGTGTGACACTAATAGAATTATTATAATCGACGGAGATACATTACATTTACCACCTCGCATAAGGGAGTTCGGTCTCGTAGAATATTTGAATATTTGTAAAAACATCGGCGCTAAAGCCTGCATTACATACAGTTTTTTCGAGGATACGGGATTGTATGCGGATACGACACTCGACACAATAATTACAGATATGAAAGCATTTATCGAATTCCTGTGGGGAACGGAAGGTCACTGGGCAGCAATCAGAGATTCTGAAAGAATGGCAATCGACTCCACATCAGGACCGTTCGATTGTGTTAAATGGATACAATTTGGAAACGATGTGGATAATAAATGGGATAAGTGGAATCCTCCCAAACCGGTTAATGTAGTTCCAGCAAAATGGGACACTTTGCAATCTTCAATTAAAACCATTTACATTTATCGTCGATTATACAACATAATGGATTCCCTATTCGATGCGATAGATTATATTCCCGACTATGTTGAACTTGGAACACAGAATATTTATTTTGTTGGAAATAAAATATATCCTCACCATGATCCAACTAATGGAATAACAGGTGATATGCATTATTTATATAGTGCGAGTCAAATAGGCAGCGAGGAATTGGATACTACCTGGTTCGATAACGATTCTCTTCCCGGTGCAGAGGGACCTATGAACCCGGATTTTATAAATATCTTTTACAATTTTTTCCCGCCTACGATGTGGAAAGAGAAAACATATCTTAATGTTCTTTATACACTGGACGGCAGGCGAAAAATCACGGGCTCGCTTATGATAAATGGTTCGACGCCCGATTCTTTTATGTATTGTCTCGATGATACGAGCAGCAATTATTGGGCGGATACATCCTGGCAGAGTCAGATAGCGCAAATATTCACTCTCGGTCCATGGATGTGGGATTACCTCGCGCACAGAACGGATTCTGCATTTAAAGCTGTGAATCCTGCTTTCTCCACGCCTGTCAACATCTGCGAATGGGGAATAGCGGAGCAGTATGCCGATGTTCTTCCGCTATCCACGAGCATAATGGCTGGATTATACAACTTCGATTTTTTAAACTGGATTAATACGAGTGAGTATGCCCAAGAAGGTATTTTCTCAAATACCGAGTTCTCCTCGCAATTGGGCGCATTTAATGTGAATACACACAGCATAATAACAGGTTTCAACCAATATGTAGATAGTATGTTCAACGCACCAAGCTGTGATTCCAATGCATGGACAAATCAAACCTGCCAAGATGTAAAGTATTTTCAAGGCGATAGTGCTTATCCTCAGGGTTCTTGGTATGCATATCATTTTTATAATAAACATCTCGGAGAAGATATAATATGGCACGATGAAGCTGCATTGGACTCTTCTGTCATAATAACACCCGACTATACAGATATTCCAATGAGTAAAATACGGTATAAATTTCATTACGGTGGTTATGTTGACAGCACTGGAGATACATCGGTATGGTATTATGATACTACGACAATATACAGGGATACATATTATAAAATAAATGGACCGGATGAATATCCTGAACAAAACAAAGACCTCCGATATTGGAGGAAAAATGTAGAAATACCCTGGCTTTCCGATAGTTTAGTTGAGTTGTATCCTTGCTCATTAGAACTGGTCAGTGTAGATACTATTTACGAAGAATCTCCATACAATTGGCAATTCTCATCCGACACGGTAGATTGTATATCTATGTTTCCATCTAAAAATGATTCGGGAAAAGTTAAGATAATATTGCGCAATGCCGATATAGCTAATTCTCATACTATAAATATCAAACTACCGGGTTATCTTCCTATCGTATATGATTCTGCTTTCCTGTGGACTTTCACATACGATTCCATTCAATTTCAAAGATGGAAAAATCTCGAAGAATATCACGAGTATTTAATTGTTGGTAATGTTATTCCCAATGACTCTGTATATGCTCAAGTCGACCCGATTTCTGCTTTTGCTAATAATACTTGCTGGTTCGATGAACCGAGTATAGTATGTGATTCGAGTATTAGAAGAATATCTGCACTAAAAATAGATTCGAACAGTGTAGCTATTAATTCGGATTGCTCATTATTTGTTTCTATTCCCAAGCACTCCATTTCCGCTGTGGAAATATATCCTAACTGGCTTGTATCTTTGCGAGAAGGCTGGAATTTGATTTCGCTACCATTTTATACTGCAGGTTATGGTGGTTCTTGCAGCGATAGTTTGCGAGACTATTTCGACACTTCGATAGTCCCGGACACGAATATTATAGTTGGAGACACATCTTATTCCGCTATTCTCGGATATGATGAAAATGCTACTTCATCGTTCTTTGTCTATGTGGATTTTTCTGATAGTTTAAATGACCCGAGTTATGGTTTCTGGGTTTATTCGTTAAAGGATACTACACTCACATATACTTGCACCGAAGCCGCTTCTTTTGATGCTGAATGGTCTCCTGGCTGGCATTTGGCAGGAAGTATAAATACTCCGCGCACTTGGGATGATGCTATATTCACTTCTGGTAGTGCGTCAGATATTATTCCGCCATTATATGCTTATTCGACAAAAAATAATGAATATTTTCAAACCGAGTATCTTATGCCGTATTTTGGGCAGTGGATATTTACTATCGATTCCGTCAGCTTGGAATATAGGACGACATACGATACATCGGCCTTTTATGAAGTAGCAGAGCCTAATTTGCTTTTTAATTTCCGTATATCTGCTTCATCATCTGATAGCATAGACACGATGTTTCTCTATTTTGGCATTGATACATCTGCGACATCCGGTTTTGATAAAAATTACGATGTTGCTATCTCTCCCGAATATCCTGCATTCGACCCCGATTCCGATTTTGCGAATTGGTTTTATATTAGTGAACCTGTCCCGCTGCATCTTACTCGTGCGATAAATGGTGTGAAATATTGCCAAAGCGAATGGCAGTTACAATTATGCGCCACAGAGCGTTGGCTATATCCCGATATAGATAGTTTGCCCGACGATAGCAGACTTTATCTATTAACCGAGCAGCAGAAAATATATGATTTAGCAAATCTCGATAGTTTATACCTCACCGGTCAACAGGTTTGCCAAATATTCTATGTCGACGATTACGACACTACCGATGATTCTCTTTGGGCTGAAGTCGATACATCGACGGATGATATAACTATAGTTCGTCGCGCAAACACTGCAACGGTAGTCGAAGGCGCTTATGTCTGCATCGATAATGGCGACACGAGCGAATGTGGAAATACGGGGAAAGACGGTGTATTCGAGCCTTCACTGAATCTCGATTATACTTACGATATTTATATTACGAAGGATGGCTATCGTCCGCTAAAGGTTCAGCATATCGACAGTATTTATGGCAACGAGGTTTGGTGCGACGATGTCGAACTTTTGGGCGATG
>JALTEE010000031.1:703-4044 GCA_027007865.1 bacterium | reverse complement strand
AAACCACCAGGTCATAACATTGAATAAACTGCAAATATAAATTCAGGAGAAGAAAGATGAAACAGATGAGAATTGCACTCGGTTCGAATGATGGAGAAAATATTGTTCCAACTCATATGGGTGAAGCGGAATATTTCTACATTTACGACCTTTTTGAAGACGGAAAGTTGGATTTTATCGAGAAGAGAGAGAATACATCGCCACAGGAAGAAGGCAAACACGGGCTTGCAAAGAAGCGGAAAGCAGCTATGGAAATATTCGAGGGCGCCGATGTTATCATAGGTAGGAAAATGAGCCCGAATTTTGTGAAAATAGCCGCCGATACGAAATTTCAACCCGTGATAGTGAAAATCGATAAAATATCGGAAATTTTTGAAGAAATAACAAAACACTTCGATGAAATTTATCGTCTGGTCGAGCAGAGAGAAAAAGGAGATAGAGCACAGAAGATACCAAAATTCGGGGATTAAGAATGAAATTTCCCTTTGTCGTTCTTGTTTCCGACAAATCGAGACAATTGTTGTTGCTCGCTTTTGTATAAGGAAAAATGATAATCGAAGCGTTTCGCTTTGTTTTTTATCGAGCGATGTGTGCTCTATATAAATTTTATTGAACTTGGAACTTAAAACTTTGAACTTCCGACTTTTATATTATTTTGAAACCGCTTATTCCCAATCGCATTTGAAATCGGAAGGGCGGTTTTTTTATGTCGAATAATCCGCGAGAACTCATAGTTAGTGGAAATCTTCGCAGTGCACTTTTTTCGCTTGCGCTTCCGATGATGTTCGGCAATCTCGCACAAAATTTATTCAATCTGACGGATATGTATTTCGTAGGTCGTCTCGGTTCGCTGGCGATTGCTTCTGTTGGGATGGCTGGCGTTGTGATTATGGGAATGATGGTTCTCATCATCGGTTTGGCAACGGCAACGCGAGCGATGGTTTCGCGCTACATCGGTGCATCGGATATGGAAAATGCCCACAGAGCGGTTGTCGGCTCGATTTTGTTCGGATTATTTTTCTCGGCAATCATCGCGATTGGCGGAGCGCTGTTCGGGAAAATAGTGCTTATATTGATGGGCGCAAAAGGCGAACTGCTGAACAACGCATTTGGCTATCTGCTCATTATGATGCTCGGCGGGTTCTCGATGGTTATGCTCTTTATCGCCAACGCCACGCTGCAAGGAGCAGGAGATGCAAAAACAGCGATGAAAATCACAATTACCGCAGTAATTTTAAACATAATTCTCGACCCGCTTTTCATCTTTGGAATCGGGCCATTTCCACGATGGGGAATCAATGGCGCTGCATTTGCAACTGTGTTCGCAAGATTTCTCGGCGCATCGATTGGATTTATCGTGCTAATTCGCGGTGTGAAAGCATTTAGACTTCATTTAAGAAATTTCCACACGGATTTTTCGATGATGAAACGATTTTTACACATCGGCGTTCCCGGCGGCGGACAAGTTCTGCTGAATAATTTGATGGGTTTTATTATGATGCGTATCGCTGCGGGTTTCGGCGTAGCGGTTACCGCCGCATACACAATCGGCATCAGGTTGAATATGCTCGCACTTTTGCCGGGGTTCGCACTCGGCGGAGGCAGCGCTACAATAGTTGGGCAGAACCTCGGCGCAGGAAATATAAAGCGTGCCCAAAAAGGCGCGTTTATCGCGATGCAGTTTTATGAAATGTATATAATTCCAATTGGAATACTTTATTATATTTTTGCACCGCAAATTGTATCGCTTTTCACGAACGATGCCCAAACGATTATGCTTGCTGCAGTATATCTGCGCACAATATCGCTTTTCTATCCGATTTTCGCAATTGGCACGGTGCTTATGCGGGCAGTCAACGGTGCAGGAAAAACAATCCCATCTTTTGTTGCGATGTTCGTTGCATTGTATATATTTCAACTACCGGTTGCGCTGTTTTTAGCACCGAGAATCGGTCCTTATGCGATTTGGTGGGCTATTGCAGTCGGTATGTCGGGAGAAGGGATTTTGATTATTCCATACTTTTTATCTATGAAATGGGCGCAAACAGGGAGATTTAGATGAAGCGAAAAAAGCTCGAATACATAAGATTTCTAATAGATATGGGGGAATCTTTAATTCCAATTCCAATAGAGAACAAAAATGCCGATAAGACTATGGCAAGCGAGACACCGATGAAAAAATCCGATGGGGGGAAAATTGCTCCCACAATTTCCGAAAGTGCAAAACCTGAAAATGATGCTAAATCCGCTGCGGATAAGGAAAGTTTGCTCGATGAATTTTATCAGCAGATAAAGAATTGCACAAAATGCCCTCTTCATCGAAGTCGGAACAAATTTGTTTTTGGAGCAGGCAGCGCCGATGCGGATATAATGTTTATTGGTGAAGCGCCAGGCGGAGATGAGGACAGAACGGGAATTCCGTTCGTCGGCAGAGCGGGAAAATTACTCGACAGAATTCTCGCAGCAGCAGGACTCAAGCGAAGAGAAATTTATATTGCGAATGTGCTAAAATGCCGTCCACCCAAAAATCGCGACCCGTTGCCTGCAGAAGAAGAAATGTGTCTGCCGTATCTGCACAGACAAATCGAGATAATTCAGCCGAAGATAATATGTTGTCTCGGCAGAGTTGCCGCTCACGCATTGCTGCATACAAAAGCGAATATGTCCGATATGCGCGGTATATTGTATAAATTCCGCGAAATCCCGATGATTGTAACATATCACCCCGCTGCGTTACTACGAAGCGATAAATACAAGCGACCGACTTGGGAAGATTTCCAATTTATGCTCGAAGAATTGGAGAAAATCAAGCGTTCCGCTTGACCATTAACCCAACATCATCACACTACACCCGAGCGTTCCGCTTGAAACCCTTCGGGTTATTCTATGCTTCGCGGTTCATAGATATCGCCCCTGGTGGTCGCTCGAATTTTAGAGAGCCTTATTGCTTCGATATGTTATCATTCCCGTGAAAAAGGAAACGAAAATCTGCTGAATTATTTAGAATTACGGATACCCTAAATTTTTATAATAAATTGTTCCGCCCACATCGGGTCGGCTGGTTGTGTTTCGATATCATTAACAATCGTTCCATTTTTGCTTATGCGGAATTTGACAATATCATTTTTCCCCGCTCTTTTAATATATCTCGCTACAATCGATGCAGCAATTTCGAGGAGATTGTCATCGGCATCTTCATCCACGAGAGCAGATGGACCGCTTATGTCGATTGGAACAATGAGAAATTTTCCTTTTTGGAAAATGTTTTCTAAAATTTCATTCTCGCTACGATTTCGCCCGATAACAATGCGCTTGCCGTCTATTCTAAAATGCCTGCCGAA
>JALTEE010000031.1:0-693 GCA_027007865.1 bacterium | reverse complement strand
TTAATGAGCTGCGTAATTTCCAAAGTTGTTTCATTGTGTTTTTTCGCTTCGAAAAATTTTGCCGCGTAGCCGGGGTCAGTAAGAAAACATCCACCAGCAGGCGATGGATAATTGTCGATGTTAAATTTTTTCGCCAATTCGACCTGCCGTTTTCGCCCTCGTCCTCGAATATCGAAAAGCAAATCTCTGTTCACCAATCCTGAAATTTCCAGTTGAGAAGGTTTCAATAGTTTTGCGCATAATGGTCGAACAACTTTTCCTTCTATGGCTGCTTCTTTTTCGATTAACTTTATCGCATCCTTGCGCTGCGAAAATGGTCGCTGACCGATGACTTCTCCCGATGCCATACCTTTCGCTCCAACTTGCTGACAGATTTTAAATGCACTTTTGAAAAAATGTATTTTGCAATCGATGCAAGGGTTTGCGTTTTTGCCATAGCCATAGTCAGGTTCGAGAATGATTTTGAGATATTTCTTTCCCGTCGGTATTTCGAGCACATCTATGCCAAGTTGGTTATCAAAATAGATTTTCTCTTGTGCTTTCATTAAACCCGGCGAAAATGGATGTATGAATTTCACGGCGAGAACCGACAAGTTCTGATTTGCGAGGATTTTACAGGAGAGTTTGCTGTCGAGCCCGCCAGAATAAAGAGCAACTATATCATACCTTTTAAGTTTCATATCCATATATAAA
>JALTEE010000030.1 GCA_027007865.1 bacterium | reverse complement strand
TAAAAATGGAGGAATTTTCGCTTAATCCGAAAGTGGATGCGAAATTTATAGCGGGTGTCGTCGAAGATGAATTTCTCGTGATACTTCGTCCGGAAGCGCTCTTGGTGAATGAGGAATGATGAAGTTCGATGAAAAAAATCATATCAATGTCGGTCTCGGACAAATTGCGCTAACGCAACCGCCGGGCGTTCTTGTCTCGATAGGTATCGGTTCGTGCATTGCGCTTTGCCTTTATCATCGGATGACAAAAACCGCGGGAATGGCTCATATTATGTTGCCCGAGAGCAATGAGCGGTTCGCTTCGCTTGATAAGCCTGCAAAATATGCTAATCCTGCTGTTGAAAATCTATTGAAGGAATTTTATCGAAGAGGAATTAAAAATCATCAATCGCTTGTCGCAACGATAGTCGGCGGAGCGCAACTATTTATATTCAAGCAAGTGCCGAACATCGGCGCAAAAAATATCGAAACTGTTAAAAAAGCGCTCGAAGAACATCGAATACCGTTGAAAAAAGAGGCGGTTGGTGGAAATTATGGCCGTTCGTTGTGGTTTTATTCTGATACAGGAAAAGTTTTAATACGAAGCAAATTCAAAGAGATGATGGAGATTTGATAAGGTTTCGGTTTAATTAGCCATACTTATTTTGATAATTTTGCAATGCTAATTTTGCATTTTAATCGTAGAAGGTCAGCAATTTCAATCGGCAATGGAGCAAGGAGTATATATGAAAAAGCGAATAATGGTGGTCGATGATGCGAAATTCATTCGGGTAATCCTCACAGATATTTTAGAAGAAGCGGGGTATGAAGTTGTTGGTGAAGCGGAAAACGGAGTTGTCGCACTCGAAAAATATCCCAAATTGAAGCCTGATTTGATGCTTCTCGACATTATTATGCCGGAAATGGAAGGAAATGTCGTTCTCGGGAAATTGATGAAGGATTATCCCGATGCGAAAGTTTTGATAATTAGTGCGGTAGGTCAGCGGTTTTTGGTGGAAAAAGCGCTGAAATCCGGTGCTGCTGGATATATTGTAAAGCCTATCGACCCTGCAAATGTTCTTGCGCAAGTCGAGAAGATAATTGGTCCAGCAATCGATGAGGAGTAGTGGGGGAATTTATGTAATGCAAATAGATAAAGAAAAATATATGGAACTTTTCCTCAGCGAAGTCGATGAGCAGTTGACGCAGTTGAACAATCTTCTCGTTGCCCTTGAAAACGATAGCAAAAATAGTAAAACAATTTCCGAGATTTTTCGCATCACGCATACGATAAAAGGAAATGCCGCTTCGATGGGTTTCAATATGGTCAGCGATTTCGCTCACAGAATAGAGGATGTTTTCGATTTGCTTCGCAGCGGAAAACTCAAATTTACTCCAAGTGTTGCAAACGCGGTGTTTTTAGCGCTCGATGAATTACAAAAAATGCTTCAGCAATTGAAGAAAAACAAATCCGAGCCATCGTCCCGCCCGAGCGGGATGCTCGATATGGAAGCAGTGCTGCAAAAAATCGCCAGTGGTGAAGAAGATTGGGAATTGATGCTGCGTAAAATGCGCATCGATAGAGAAGCGCCGATTTCCGATATGGCTCGCGTCCCGATGCGAAAACTCGATAATGCAATAAATCTTGTTGGCGAAATGCTGATAAATATAAGTAAGTTGGAACTGCTGAATCTCGAAATCGGCAGCAGCAGATTGAAGGATACGATTTCTCATCTTCGCAGGATTGTTTCCGATTTTCAATATATAATTATGGATATTCGCCTTGTGCCGCTTGCATCGATTTTTGACCAATTGCCGAGAATGGCAAGGGATACTGCTCAGCAGGAGGGAAAGGAAATCGAATTGTCGATTTCGGGTGCGGATATTCAACTTGATAGCCGCGTTGTCGAAAAGATAAAGACACCGATAATCCAAATTCTGCGAAATGCAATTTCTCACGGAATCGAACCTGTTGCTAAACGAAAAAAGAAGAAAAAAAGCGAAAGAGGACTTTTAAAAGTATCTGCCGTCCGTGAAAAAGGAATGGTAAAAGTCTCGATATCGGACGATGGTGCGGGAATAGACCTCGAAAAAATCCAAAAAACCGCTCTTTCATTGGGAATGGCGACGGAGGAACGCATTTCGAAGATGACCGATTACGAAATTTTGGAATTAATTTTCGAGCCGGGATTCACAACTGCATCGAGCGCAACAAAAATTTCTGGCAGAGGCGTCGGTATGGATGCTGTCCGAACGGAACTTACATCTATCGGCGGAACCGTGACTGTGGAATCGGAAAAAGACAGAGGAACTACTTTTAAAATCTTTGCGCCGATTTCGATTGCTATAATAAAATCGCTGCTGTGCACGGTCGATAAGAATGTCTATGCTTTTCCGATAACATCTGTCGAAGCGATACGAAAATATGCGCCATCGGAAATTCACAGAATGAACGGCGAAAATGCTCTAAAATACGGAGATGAATTAGTGCCGTTGCTCGATGTGGCGGATGTTCTCTATGATTCGACGACCGATTACTCGCGAAAAGACGAGGTGGATGTTGTGATTACGAATGTCGCAAATCGGCTAATCGCTTTTTCCGTGGATGGTCTTTTGCGTGAAGACGACCTCGTTGTAAAACCAATCGATGTTATGAGCGATGTCAGAACGGTTTCTGGCGCATCGCTTTTGGGCAGTGGAAATGTTGTTCTGATACTCGATATAAATGAGATGGTTAGAAAAGCATCATTAGAAAGGATGGTGACAAATGATTAACGACAAAAGCGATGGTATTTCACAGAGTGAAAGAAAGTTGCTGAACGATATTTCAAAAATTGGTGCGAAAGGCGCGGCATTGGTTCTGTCGAAAATGCTCGGAATAGATATTGAGGTTAGTTTCCAAAAAATTGTTCTTGCAAATCTCGAAAATGCACTCGATGCGGATATGTCGCACGAAGAATTGGTATCATTTGTGTTCAGCAAATTTCACGGCGATATAAACGGCACTGCAGCGATATTTTTCTCGAAACAAAGCACAATCGAAATTCTTAAAGCACTATACAACAGAGATGTCGGTTCGCTTACCGAAATGGGAGAAATGGATTTTTCCATTGTCAAGGAGACTGGAAATATAATTATTTGCTCATTTCTTACCGCGCTGTGCAACGCTTATGAAGTTACCGCCCTTCCAACTGTTCCCGATGTTGCGGTTGACCAGTTTAATGCGATTGTAGATTCATTTTCGCTTGTGTTGTATGAGAGTGAGCAGGAAAAATTGATTTCTGTGAAAACGCAATTGATAACCGCCCCTGATAGTGAGAAAATTTTTGGCACGATGCTATTGTTCTTCGATTCATCCGCCGATTTCAATAAACTTCTAAGTGTCAAACCAAATTATTCTGCTTGAAACCATTGGCGTTGTTCAGCGCTTAGCAGTTTGATAATATGGCTTTGTCTGAGTTATTGTCAAAACGCCGTTGTTGTATTCTCAATTAAGTTGAGAATAACAAATATGAGATGGTTTATAATTTTGCATTTAGATTTTGGACTTCATTTGACATTTGAACTTTGGATTCTATCCTTGTTTTCTGTATAATCCTTATTTCTGGACTCTTCACCTACATTGTATCCATCCTGAGATTATTTTATTGAGTTGGTTAGGTGCTCGGTTCATCAATGTTGTGTGTATTTTATTTTTGGTGAGGGTAGCATACCAGCCCCCGCCGCAGTGACTGGCTTTTCGGCGTTTTTTGAGTTAGATTTAGTTTGTAAAAAACTCAAAGGAGAACGGCGGACTTTCGACACAGAATATTATACTTTCGACAATGAACGGAACAGTTTCGGTAAAGAATCTTCCATTTCCGCAAATAATCTCGAAGTTACAACAACGAGCGGAAAGGTTGCGACAACAAATGAAATTCTTGGCAATTGATGCATTCTATTAGCCAACTTTTTCTAATAAGAACCAAAATTTACTATTAAACAATCGAGAATGAAAAATCACATTCCCTCGACTATAGAATTGTGCAATCGGCAAGGTTCTTTATAGTAATGAAATACACGATTAC
>JALTEE010000029.1 GCA_027007865.1 bacterium | reverse complement strand
AACTTATAGTCGAGAAACTCGGCGTTAGTGAGGACCAGATAACCCCCGAAGCGCATTTCATCGACGACCTCGGTGCAGATTCTCTCGATACTGTGGAACTTGTTATGGCGCTCGAAGAAGAATTCGGTGTCGAAATTCCCGATGAGGAAGCGGAGAAGTTAGTTACGGTGGGCGCAGCAGTTAATTATCTTGAAAAGAAACTCTCTGAAAAGTAGGAAAATGAAAAGAAGAGTGGTAATTAGCGGTGTCGGAGCCATAACACCTCTCGGCAACGACCCTACAACATTCTGGAATAACTTACTTTCGGGTAAAAGTGGTGCGGGTTCATTGGCGCGCTTCGACGGTTCTGAATTTCCATCGCGCATCGCTGCCGAAGTGAAGCAATTCGAACCGTTGGAATATATGGATGTCAAAGAAGCCCGACGCATCGACTTGTTTGCGCAATATGCCATTGCCGCTTCTATGCAGGCGTGCAAGCAGGCGGGAATACAAAAAAATTCCTTCGACCCGCAGCGAGCAGGTGTTATCATCGGTTCCGGTATCGGTGGAATAACGACGCTTCTATCAAATTACAAAACATTGCTGGAACGAGGACCGCGCAGGGTCAGCCCGTTTGTCATACCGATGATGATTTCCGATATCGCATCTGCGCTTGTTTCGATACGATATAATATGCGCGGGCCGAATTTTACAACTACCAGCGCTTGCGCATCGGGAGCACATGCAATCGGCGAAGCATTCTTAATGGTCAGAGATGGTAGAGCAGATTTAATGATTACAGGCGGTGCGGAAGCACCGTTGCATCCGCTTGCCTATGCAGGTTTCTGTGCAGCAAAAGCTTTGACGACGCGAAATGACGAGCCAGAGCGCGCATCTCGCCCCTTCGACAGGGACCGCGATGGCTTTTTGATGGCGGAAGGTGCGGGAATACTGGTTCTTGAAGAACTTGAAAGTGCCAAGCGTCGCGGCGCACCAATTATTGCGGAAGTTATCGGTTATGCCGCCACAGGCGACGCATTCCATATCACTGCACCACACGAGGAGGGAGCGGGTGCAGCCGAAGCTATGCAGAAAGCAATCGCCGATGCTAAAATAACTCCTGAACAAGTGGACTACATAAACACACATGGAACATCGACCCCCGCCGGCGATGTGGGAGAATGCAAAGCGATATCGAAAGTTTTCGGCAGGGGAAATGGCAAACCGCTCATGAACTCCACAAAATCTATGATAGGTCATACACTCGGCGCTGCTGGTGGTGTGGAACTTATAGTCTCGGCAATGTCCCTCAAATCAGGATGGATACATCCGTCTATAAACATCGAGAATTTCGATGAAGCGTGTGAAAATCTGGCGATTGTCCAGAAAAAAATCGAAGCAAAACCAAAAATCGCAATTTCAAATTCATTCGGTTTCGGCGGACACAACGCTACAATCGTTCTTAAACGATGGGATGAATAAAAAAAATGAGATTCACTAAAAAAATCAGCACCCAATTTCAATTGGGTGTTTTTTTATTAAAACATTTTATCTGTGAAAATAATCTTTTGTTTGACTATTGCACAACTCCATATAATTTCTAAAATGGATTATTTTAGTATAGCATACATAGCATATTATGATTTTTCGTTCGATACCGCAGCTACCGAACATATTGCTCAAATTGTAAGTGGTCTTGCTAAAAAAGGACATAAAATCCAAATATTTGCTCCGAACTTTGGAAGAAGAGAATTTTTAAAAAATGTCGAAAAAGTTGTTATTCCAAGCGGAAATGTGATTGTTTTCGATATGGGCGTAGCAAAAGCGGTCGATAGAATAAGTTCTAAATTCGATGCAGTATATTTACGAGATTATATGTGTGCGTCGAAAATTGTAAAAAGTGCGAAAAAGGCGAAATTGCCGTTGGTTATCGAGCACAATGGGCTTATGCACGCAGAAACGCCGTTGATGAATTCTACTGTGAAAAACATTATGCTGTGGTTCGATGACCATTTTAGATTGAGAAAAAGATTGCAAGCAGCAAGTATGAATATAGTTGTTACAAAAGCAATCGGTGAGTTTTTTGCAGAAAGATTTGGGGTTGCAAAAGAAAAATTTATTCACATTCCAAACGGTGCAGATGTGGATAAGTTCAAGCCTGCAACGGATAAAACAGCATTGCGAAAGGAACTCGGATTGATTCCCCCCGATGCGTTTTATCTCGGATATATCGGTTCGATGTTCCCGTGGCATATGTTCGATGTAATTATTGAAGCGTTCGAATTACTTGCAAAAAATCGAGACGATGTTAGATTATTTATTGCAGGTAAAGGACCCGAGTTAAGCAAAGTCGAAATGCTTGCAAATAAAAGTTCGGCACAAAAATTCATTACTATAAAATCGCCTCTGCCAATCGAGGAAAGCCATCGCTATATATCCGCGCTCGATGTGAGCATAGCACTTATGAGTCCATCTGTTGCGCCATATTGTTGGCAAGTAAAAGTGAACCACGCTGGGGCATCCGGCGTGCCGAGCATTATAACGAACGATGACCAATTCAGACAATTGTTCAATGCGGAAGTAGCCGTGGCGCCAAAAAGATTGCATCCAGACGATATTGCAAAAACTATGGAAGAATTGCTCGATGTAGAAAAATTGAGAAATATGAACATAAAAATGCGGAAATTTGTAGTGGACAATCTTTCGTGGGGAAAAATTGTCGATGAAACAGAAAAAGTGATAAATTTATCGATTAGGAGGAATAAAATTGGGACAAATTGAATTCATCAACGATGGGAATTTCAAGGACAAAGTTGTCGAATCGAATATTCCCGTTCTCATCGATTTTTTTGCAGATTGGTGTGCTCCCTGCAAAATGATTGAACCTTGGGTAGAGCAAGTTGCAAAAGAATTCTCGGAAAAGTTGCAAGTCTACAAAGTAAATGTGGATGACAATCCATTGATTGCTTCGTCATATCAAGTTATGAGCATTCCGACACTTCTCATATTCAAGAATGGCGCACCCGTTACATCTATAGTCGGTGCAGTGCCGTATAAAACACTCGCAAACAAAATAAATTCTGTATTGGAGGAAACATGATTAGGAAACTTTTACCCACTATAATTATTATCGCAATTTTGTTCGCTGGCTGTGGAAAATCATCGACAACCAAGAAAAACAAAACAACGAATGCAACAACAACCACTACTACTAATAGTAATAGACCACCTATTAATGGCATAGCCCAAAAAGGAAAGATGATGCCCGATTTCTCTGTAACTACAATCGACGGCAAGTCCCTTCGTGTATCCGATTATCGTGGTAAAGTTCTGATAATAGATGTATGGGCAACCACCTGTCCGCCGTGCAGGCGTGAAATTCCCGGGTTTGCAAATATTGTTAATAAGTATTCAAAAAACGATTTTGCAATTATCGGCATAAGCACAGATAACAGAATTTCAAAGTCGCAACTAAAGGGATTCATCAAAAAAATAGGCATCAATTATCCAATCGCAATGATAACAGAAAACCGCTCTATAATGTCTGCCTTTGCAGATGTGCGATACATCCCTACGACATACATAATCGATACTAACGGCATTGTTCGCGACAGAGTTGTTGGTGCAGCACCACAAAGTTATTTTGAAAATGAAATTCAAGCGCTTTTGAAAAATCGCTCAAACAAAAAACAGGAAACATAATTGGATACTGAAATCGAAAAAATACACGATAATCATATCGAAGTTATCCAGGCAAAAGGATTAACGCTACTTGCAAAAGCGGACTCTGGGCATTGGATAACATTCGATGCAAATGAGCAGGTCGGTGGAAACGATGCTGCAATCAGACCGTTCGAAACATTTTTGACATCGCTCGCAGGATGCACTGCTATGGATGTTATTTCGATATTGAAAAAAATGAAGGTGGAATTCAAAGATTTTAAGATGAACCTCTTTGTCAATCGAGCGAAACAGCACCCGAGAATCCCTATCGAAATTCTTATCGAATATTTATTTGTCGGCGACAACATTCCAGAAGCGAAAGTGGAAAAAGCAATTACCCTTTCGCAGGACAAATACTGCTCCGTTTCCGCTGTGGTTAAAAA
>JALTEE010000028.1 GCA_027007865.1 bacterium | reverse complement strand
ACCTTCCGATGCTATTCGATTATTACGACACGGGCGTTCCCCACGCTATCGCAATCGTTGAAGATATAGAATCGGTTCCCGTGAGATACTGGGGCAAAGAAATCCGCTACCATAAATACTTTGCTCCAAATGGAGCGAACGCCGATTTCGCAGAAATAATAGATAAACACACAATTAGAATTAGAACTTATGAGCGTGGCGTCGAAGACGAAACGCTCGCTTGCGGAACTGGAGCCCTTGCAGCCGCATTATCTGCTCATAGAAAAAATCTCGTTTCAACGCCGGTTAAAATTATCACAGAATTGCCCGATGAAATCATAATAAATTGGAATGCAAAAATGAGCGGTTCGATTCAAAATCCGACACTTGCAGGAAAAGTAATTTTTTCATTTTCGGGAGAAGTCGAGATAGACAAAGGCGATTTTTAACGAGAATTATTGAATATGACTAAATTTTCCAAAATACTGTTATTTGTGCTATTTGCCATTGCTGCTGCATTTGCCAACGACGCAGTGGATTCTTTTTTTGCCGACATCACGAACTATAAAGAATTCGCCTGCTCCGTCGAAGTCGTTCAATATTCGCAGTTGGATACGGCAATCGACAACGGCTTTGTAGCATGGAAAGGTGAAAATTTTTTCGCTCATCTGGGAGACGACTATTTTCTGCAAAGCGATAGCGGCGAATTTCTTACATGGAGCGAAGGCGGAGACGCTATGCCCGCAGAAAACGAGTTTGTATTTGGGAACTTTTCCGAAATGCGCGAAAAATTGATGAAAAAATATTCGCTTCTGGCAAATGTAGCCTCTGATAGGAAAAAACTCATCGGTGCTGCAAAAAACGATGAAAATCCAATAGCAAAATTTTTAATTATCCTCGATGGTAAAAATAAACTCATTAAAATATCGCTCTGGGATAGAACGAACATTAAAACTGATATTTTATTCGATAGACCGTTGAAAAAAATGCCGGGCAATTCGATATTTGTTCTTCCAAAAGGAATTGGCGTAGTAAGGTAATTTTTTATTGCTTCAAAACTTTGAACACCAAGACCTTCTGCAAATTATCACCGAGCAAAGTTCACATCACCAAATAGGATAAATAGCAATGAACTTCTGCCTTTCATTACTGTTCGTTTCAACGAGCGGATAGATTATTTTATATAAATTACTTTGCCGTTGAAATTTTTTTCTCCGGCACTTATTTTATATAGATAAATTCCCGTCGAGATATTTCCTGGTTGCCACTTCACTGTTGCTTTGTAACTACACATTTTCGAAAATATTTTATTTCCCCGCAAATCGAAAATGCTTATGCTAAAATCATCATTACAACCATCGACAGAAAATTGTATCGTAGAATTGAACGGATTTGGATAGGCAAAAATTCTCATTACATTAGGTTTTTGCTCATTTTCGCTGATATCGGAAAAAATTTCTATACCGAACCAGTCGAGTATTTTCGCCAATGCTTCATTGAGGGGAATGTAAATTCCGCTTCTATACACTGCTTCGAGACCGAAGCCCAGCATAACAGAGCGAAAACTCCCGCTATCATATCTTATTCCTGCGACTGGATTACCCGTTGCGTTATATCGCAGGAATTCGGTTCCAGCAGTGCTTTGCAAAGCAGACGGGGATTGTTGGTTATTCGCTCCTGCGGCGCCGAAAATTACTACATTGAAATCATTGCCTAATTCGTCGCCAGAAACCCCGTTAATTGCCATTACGAAAAGCGAATCATCGGAAATGTGTCCGCCGAAATAATCATCGAGCCAGGACGAATACGAAACATCATCGAAACCGTCCTGCCCTGTGAGCAAAACTTTTCCGCCGCCGTCGAGATAATTTCCTAACGCCGTCTTATTCTCATCAGACAATGAATTTTCCGCATTCCCCGTGAACCATATTACAGCGGGATATTGCGCCATCGTTGCCGACGAAGGAGTGCTATCTGTGGCTTCGACGACATTATATACAACAGGAATATCTTTTAGTGCTGCTGTATAATATGCTTCCAATGTGGTCTCGCCGCTATTATCCACGAGCAAAACCTGCGGATTGCCGATTGTAATTGGAATCGAGTCGATGCAAGTATTTGAATAGCGTTCATCGTCGTCATAGGCGCCTTCTACAACGGATAACTGGGCATAATGGGGAAAGACGCTGTCCGCAATATGAATGGTGAATGTCGCAGTCGCTGTATCGCCATAGTTCATCGCTCCAACAAATGAAAATTCATCGACAGTTTCTATACCTTCATCCGACGACACGATATAGGCATAAACGCTGTCCAATGGCGGGAATAAAAATGTTGGCACAGGCGACGAGGGATTAAAATATATTATCTTCGCAGTTATTTGTGCATCTTCGCCGGGTTCGAGATTTCCGTCGCCATCGCCGAGGTCGGTTATTTCATAATCGGCGCTGTATATATACGGGAAATGTCCGGGACCGATTCCGTGTCGAGCATACGAATTAGCGATTACTCCGAGCTGCGGACACCCGTTCGAAATATCGCCATCGTCATCGGCGGTGAAAAAACATTCCACAGCGAAATCGTGAAATTGCGCTTGTTCGGAATATCGCGAGAAATGAATAATCGTATCGGCGCGTCCTATTCTATCGGGATATAGGTGCTGCCTAATATTCCAAAATGCTCCGCTAATCATTCTGCTGTCCATATGCGGTTCGCCATACCAATCGTCGGGATATACAAAATCGTTATCGAGGTCTCGGAAATAAGTATCGTCTGTTGGCACACGATATCCCGCATAAGGATAATCGGTATTTGTGCAGGCGAAATAATCGGAGAACGCTTCGTTTATCGCGCCCTGTTCGCCTGCGTATGGCAGATAGCCATCTCTATATATCCAGCCTGTTACACCGTGAGTGTATTCGTGATAAATGACATTTGAGAAGAGCGCAAAATTCCGCGTCGATGTTCCGCCTGCGCCGAAATTCGTTCCGTATCCGTCCCAGTAGGCATTTTCAGGCGTATCGGGAATTCGCAGCCGCACCGGCACAGGATAATCGAGCCCTGTCATTCCGGGGTCGAGAACTTTATAATAACTGTGAATGTAATTTATGTGATAATATGTATTCAACTCGTCGGGAAGGGCATTTGACGATGTCCAATAGCAGTCGAATGTCGTGGGTGGAGTTACATATTGAGTTATCATCGCATCTGCGCCACCGGACATTCGCTGAACATCCGCCCAAAGACCTTTTAACCAGGTGCGTATCGGCTGATATACATAACCGACCCACGCATCGAGATAATAGTGCCCATCTTCGTCTGCGGTTGTCGATTGAACATAGTTGAGAGAAATTCTGCTAAATGGACAACCAGCGCTATCATACGGGTCATCGAAAAAATCGGGCAGATAATAGATACCAATATCACCCGATAAATCGTAATAGTTCACGAGGTTTGTCCATCCCAAAAGTTCGCCTGTCTGTGCATCTACCCAGCATTCGAACCTATTCGGATATTCTCCATTTAAAAATACTTTATATGAAAGCACTCCCATTCCATTCACGGGATACCACACGAGTTGCGGCGCATTTCCGTTGCTTCGACCGATTGCATAATCGAGTTGAGTAATTGCCGATGAAATCGCATCATTGGGCGAAATCGAAGGAATTCTATTTTCCTGCGAAAATTTCGTAATCGCTCTGCTGCCGAACGCCCATATCCTGCCATTTCCCGCAATGCGGAAATATACGTCTCCATCTACTACGGGAATTCCGAGATGTCTTTGTGGCAGATTGAGCCAGAATTTGTCGAGCCGTTTTGTCGCTATCTTTGGAACGAGTTCACTCGAATTTGTTCCAAATATACTTCGATGCTCGTCGATAAAACCGAGCGCCGCAGAAATCATCGCCTGCGATTCTGTTGGCAAAATAATCGCTTCCTCAGGGAAAACCCATCGCGCAACATTTCGCTGCATATCCCAACTGCATCGGAAACCATCGGCGGTTCTTGCAACAAGATTAGTCTGCATTTTGGGAACATTTCCGGTCGGCTTGCCGGGCGCAAAAGCGAAGACCGACGAAATCAACAAAGTTAGCATTTGGAATAAATACTTTTTCATTTTGTTACGCTCCTTATTCCTTATATCATCATTAGTTATGTATTGTAT
>JALTEE010000027.1 GCA_027007865.1 bacterium | reverse complement strand
GAATTTTAATACTTGGAGGGGAATAATGCGCATTTTCAAAATTTTTATACCAGTCCTGCTACTTTCATTCTTTTTCATCGGCTGCCCGAAAAACGATGACACTCCCACTCCTGCACCCACAGGCATCACTTATTTCCCCGTTCTTGTGGAGGATTTCACGAATATAGATTGTGTCGGTTGTGCAGATGTCCATATGGCACTCGAAACCGTGCTCGAAAACTATCTTTTAGACGAGGAAATGCCTGTGGTCATCGAATTTCATCACCTACTGTATCCAAACGACCCATATCACAACGCAGCGCCGAGTTTACATAATAGCAGAGGGAATTACTACGGTTTCACATCGATTCCACAACTCGTGATAGATGGAAATGTTCTCACTCTTGCAGAAGCGAACAGCGCCGATGAGATAAATGCAAAAATAGATTCTGCACGAGCGAGCGATAAACCCGCTTCGATTTCTATTTCTGAATCTTCAGATGAAGACAGCATAAGCGTTTCGCTGACTATTTTTGCGAGCGATACGATTATTTCTGTCTTATACTGCTATCTTGTGCGGGAGCAGACCGAACTCGACGAAGCGGGAGCGAACGGATTGACTGAATATAGTTGGGTCGCTGCAGCAGCGTTCACCGATGAGGAAGGTCAAAGCATTGCTATTCCTGCGGGCGACGATGCCGATTACGATTTCAAAATCGCTATGCCGGGCGATATTGCGGGAGTTACAACCGATGGATATGCTATCGTAGCATTTATTCAAAACAGCGATAAATCCGTTGTGGGCGCTGCGGCAAAAGAAGTGGAATGATATTCTCAATTCGATGGGTAAAATTGAAAAGTTGAAATTTTTAAACTAAACAGGAGGTTTGTTATGAGACGGATGTTTATCTGTGTAGTTATCGTGCTTGCGGTGTTCGGATTAGCGATGGGATTCACCCGAGTGCCTGTCGCTGAAGATATTAGTGCAACCTGGTGCGGTCCCTGCGGAGCATTGCATTCCTATATGGACGACCATTATCCCGCTATTTACGACGATGCAGTATTACTCGACTACATCACCGATGACCTCGGCACCGACGAAGTGGACCCGTACTGCTATTATATTTACTGGCTTTATAATCCCGATGAAGATGGCTATTATATTCCTTCTGGCGGTATTGATGGTGTATGGGGCTTTGTCGGCTCTGGCTCCGGTGCTGAAATTATCGATTCGCTGACCGCTCGCGCAGGAACAACGACACCTGTCGGTCTTTGGTTCGAGGATGTTGCAAACGATACCGCTTATGTCGCTGTTACAATCGATGATGCCAGTGCTGCTGGCTCATATCGTTTGTTTGTGTTCTTACTCGAAAGTGGAATTATCCTGCCCGGAACAGCCATCGACGAATATAACTGGATTGTTCGGGATATGCTGACAGGAACGACGGGAGAGTCGTTCACAATAGCCTATGGCGATACTATGCACTTCGCTATCCCTTATGAATTCGGTTCCGACTGGGTAATTTCAAACTGCGAACTTGCGGCATTCGTCGATGACGATTCGACACATCATACAATTTTTCAAGGTGCACACGGAGTAATTCCTCCACCAGACTATTATTATGCGCTTCATACAGAGGGGACATCCGCTCTCGGCGAACCCGGAGATGAAGTTACATTCTACATTCTTGTGGAAAACACGGGGGCGATGGGAGATACCATTGGCATTCATTTAGAATCCGATGCTCCATCAACTTGGGTAGTAAATGCTTGCACACCGGAAGTTTGCTTCCTCGAAGATGCGAATATGTATGTTGCCTCCAGCGCAATCGAAACCGTATCCGTTCATTTTTACACCGATAGTTTGGCTGCCGCTTCTGGCACAGCAACACTCACATTTACTTCCCACGGGGATGCAAGAGAATATGAATTGGAATTTTCTGTATCCACAGGCGGCGGAATTCTCGTTGTGGACGACGACCAGGACCAAGATTATGAAACATATATTACCAATGCGCTCGATTCTCTTGGAAGAAATTATGTGGTATTCGACAGAAATGCCGATATACCCACAGCGTCGGGTATGGAAAATTTCGATGCTGTTATATGGCTTACAGGATGGCATTGGTCCGATGTCCTCACAACAGAAGATGTAGCCGCTCTTTCAACATATCTCGACGATGGCGGAAAACTCTTTATTCACGGGACAGATATAGGTTGGGACCTCGTTGCGAATGGTATTTCTCCGAGTTTTATGACCGATTACTTAAAAGCAGATTGGACAACAGCAGATGATTCTGCTTCCAGCCACGATGTCTATGGTGTTGCCGGCGACGATATTACAGATGGATTTTCATTCTCAATCGAAAGAGATGGCACTTCTTCCCGATATGCCGATATCTTGCATCCGCGCGATGGCGCAGACCCGATACTTTACTATGGCACGGGAACATCCGAATGCGCAGGGCTGAAATATGCAGGAACATACAGACTTGTCTATTTCGGCTTCGGCTTCGAAAGCATCGAAAGCGATGAAGACCAGGTCGATTTGCTCGGCAATATTATGGACTGGTTGCTTGAAACGGGAATTTCTGATAACAACAAATCATTGCCGCAAAAACTTTTGTTCTCGGTTACACCGAACCCGTTCAATTCTGCTTGCAGAATCAATTACACAATTCCCGGCAAAGGTCGATTATCGATTACCGATTTATCCGGCAGAACAGTTGCAGAAAAATCTATCGAAGGTGCTGGAAACTTCGTCTGGCAGGCTAATGATGCCACTTCGGGAATCTATTTCGTGAAACTGCGCTGGGATAATAATGAAATTCACAACAGAATCATTCTGATAAAATAGCATCGGTATATTTCACTTAGCGATGCAAGTGCAATTTTCTGTCAAAGCGTCGATAACGACGGCGAAAGAAGCGCTCGATTAAACATATTTTAGAAAATCTGAACTCGATTTAGCGTCCGATTAAAGTCGGACGCTAATAAAAACATAGTGTATTTTCAAACTATAAACAGGAGATAATAAAATGAAAAAAACTACTATAATTTGCTTTTTATTAAGTGGGGTACTATATGCGAGCAGTAACCATACAGGAGATCATTTGCATCAAAGAGACATGATGAACCATATGACCAAAGATAGCAAAGTTACATTAACTGAAGCTGGAAATGATGCTTTTGGTACTATACAAGAGGTGATTAAAAAATTAAATAATGACCCTAATACAGACTGGTCAAAAGTAAATATTGAAGCATTAAGAGCTCACCTTTCAGATATGCAAGACATGACACTAAACATAAAAATAATATCTCAAAAGAATATACCAAACGGAGTAGAAGTCACGATAAAGGCTACAACACCAAGAGCTTATGGAGCGCTAAAAAGAGTATTTAAAGCTCATCCAAGGCAATTAAAGAAAGAGACTGGCTGGGATATGAAAGTAGAAGAAAAAGACAAAAACTTCACTATGAGAATTTTAACATCTAAGAAAAATGAGATAGACAGAATAAGAGGCTTGGGTTATATCGGAATTATGGCATATGGTACGCACCATCAACCACATCATTGGATGATGGCAAATAGTAAAAACCCTAACTAATATAAAACTTAGGCAATTTCTTTTCTAATCCAAGGCATCAGTTTTGTTAAAATTTCATATGTTATAGTGTTAAAATATGCCGAAAATTCACTAACATCGTCAAATAGACATATCTCATCTTTGTTTCCTTCTACGCATAAACTATCCATAGAAACTCGACCTAAGATTTTTTGTCCATTTGCAATTTTTAACTCTCCAAGCCCATCATATCTAAAAAAACCATCTCCATAACCTATGTCGTAAGTAGAAATATTCATATCACGATTTGAACTATACACTCCACCATATCCTACTTTTTCTTGCTTTTTCAAGACTCTACTACTCAGTCTGTGTGCATATAAGCTCAAAACCGGCTTTAAATCATAAGTTGCTATATTTTTATCTATATGAGTATAACCGTAAGTAGCGATTCCACATCTTGCAAAATCATCATCTATGGCTTCTTGGCTTCTCAAAAGAGCCGAAGAGTTACAAGAGTGAAAATTTGGCATTGCAATATTTAATTTTTTTATATAACCAATCGCCTCTTTTTTTGCTATTTTCCAATTTTCCTGTTGC
>JALTEE010000026.1 GCA_027007865.1 bacterium | reverse complement strand
GAATTTTATATTCATTTCTTTGTTAAAACAGAAAAAGTGTATATTTTAGCATATTGCAATTTATACTTTTATAATAAGGGAATGAAATGAAAAAGATAATAGGAAT
The DNA here is from genome assembly GCA_027007865.1 of bacterium. Lineage (GTDB taxonomy): Bacteria > UBP14 > UBA6098 > B30-G16 > B30-G16 > JAGHAI01. The sequence continues at coordinate 4,045 of JALTEE010000026.1, read as the reverse complement.
TTTAGGTGGAATGGGTCCCGAAGCAACAAGTAAATTATTTCAGGAAATTATATCGATTACGCCCGCATCGAAAGACCAGGAACACCTACCCATTATAATTTATAACAATCCGAGTATTCCAGATAGGACAGAAGCGATACTCTACGATGGAGAAAGCCCTGTGCCCGAACTCGTTGCGACTGCAAAAATATTGGAAAAAGCAGGTGCGGATTTTATTTTAATGCCTTGCAACGCTGCTCACTATTTTATCGACGATATTCAGAAAGAGATATCCATTCCAATAATCAATATGCTCGAAGAAACCGCAAAGTTCATAAATAAAAATTACTCCAATGCCCAAAGTATCGGTCTTCTTGCCACATCTGGAACAGTAGAATCGGGAATATATAACGATGTATTCGACAAGTTCGGCCTTTCGATAATAGTTCCCGATAAAAATACGCAGGAAGGATTTGTTATGCGGGCGGTATATGGGGAAAAGGGTATAAAGGCGGGATATAAGTCTTTCCCGAGAAATTTGCTAAAAAAGGCGGCAAATGAACTAATCGGAAAAGGTGCGGATATTATCGTTGCAGGTTGCACCGAAATAGCAATAGTTATTACACAAAAATTGTTCGATTTCGTTGTAGTAGATCCTTCGAAGATACTCGCCGAAATTGCCTATAAAAAGGCAATGGGTTAAATCTCTAATGTCGTTTCTCGGTTATTCTTAGTCGATTGATATTCTTTTATATTCTGACCGATTTATGCGGAAATTTTAGCGAGCATTTTTTCTGCCCACGCGGATTGCAGTGCATCGAATAATTCGTCGAGTTTGCCCTCCATAACATCTTGAAGATTGTATGCGGTGTATCCTATGCGATGGTCTGTGATTCTGTTCTGCGGGAAATTGTATGTTCGTATTTTCTCCGACCTGTCGCCCGAGCCAATCTGTATGCGCCGTTTCTCGCCAATTTTGTTTTCGCTTTCCCTGCGCATAACATCGGCGATTTTGGAGCGCAGAATTTGCATTGCGCGCATTTTGTTCTTGTGCTGAGACCGTTCTGCCTGACAAGTTACGACAGTTCCCGTGGGAATGTGCGTGATTCTGATTGCGGACTCCACTTTGTTGACATGCTGTCCTCCTGCGCCGGATGCGCGATATGTATCGATTTTCAAATCATCAGGCTGAATGCCGATTTCTGTTTCGGCGACTTCTGGCAGCACAGCCACCGATGCCGCCGATGTATGTATTCGTCCACCTGATTCCGTGATTGGAACTCGCTGAACCCTGTGAATACCGGATTCGAAACGCATCAATCGATATGCGTCATCGCTCTGAATCGTAAAAATAATTTCCTTAAATCCACCGATAGCGATTTCGTTAGAATCGATAATTTCAATATGCCATTTATGCTCTTCGGCGTATCGGGAATACATTCTGAATAGGTCGGCAGCGAAAAGAGCGGCTTCTTCACCGCCTGTTCCCGCTCGAATTTCCACAATTACAGGACGACCTTCATTCGGGTCTGGTGGCGCAAGAAGAGCGAGTATTTTGCGCTCGAGATTCTCCGCATTCAATTTTAATTCCGGAAGTTCATCGCTGGCGAGTTGCGCAAGTTCTTCGTCTTTACTATTGACAACTTCCTCGTCGTCTGAAATCTGGCGAACAAGACTTTTAAATTGTTTGCCGAGCCGCGATAATTCTTGAAGGCGTTTATATTCGCGGTTTAAGTTGCCTATTTTCTCCGGGTCGGATAGAGCAGAGGGTTGGGACATCTCTTCTTCGAGGTGCGAAATCTGTTCGTCCAAGTTCGAAAGCAACTCTATGATTTGACGATATTCCATAATTAGATAGGTTTTGTGAATTTTGTTAAATTAAATATTCAGGTCGTCGCTTTTGTCGATTAGTCGGTAAGATAGATGCGTCGCACAGATTTTCGATAGAAAAAAATAATAGCAAAAGCGTGTGGGTTTAATGTTTTTATCGAGCGCGACATTCGACTTGTGAATAGATTTTGAATTTGACATTTTGAACATTAACTTTTAACTTTTATTTTATATTCCGAAAGATTTCCATTCACCGCATTTAGGACATCGCCAGAGTGCCTTTTCGGTTTCGTATCCGCAGGATGAGCATACGAGTTTCGGCTTTTCAAATTCGACAATGAGATTTTCGATTATATTTCGGGCGGCGCCAGCATCGCCTTTAATACAGTTTAATCGTGCTCTTGCCAGTTCGATTGTTTTTGAACTTTTGGGCGACTGTTCGAGTAGTTTTGACGCGCGTTCAATCTCGCCCATTTTCTCGAAAATTTGCGCAATTTCGAGCCTGATTATATCCGCTTCGGGATGTTCTTTCAAAATTCTGCCGTAGAGCGCTCTGGCAGCATCGAACTCGCCCATCTCATAATATGCGCTTTCGAGCCTGTCGATTACAATAAATGAGTTGTCGGGGTTCCGTTCGAGAACTTTTGTCCACCATTCGATTGCATCTTTCATCTTTCCCTCAGTGCTGTATGCATCACCAATCAATAGCATTGCGGGAGTGCAATTTTTATCATATTTTAGCGCTTCTTTGAATATCACTCGGGCTTTGTGCGGGTCTTCATCCATAACGCTTTTCCCATATTCGACCTTGTAAAGAGCAAGAATTTCCCTGTCGCCATCGAGTTTTGCGAGCAACTGAAAAGCGTCGTTCCAGCGACCGAGATGTTCGAGAACATCGAGCATAAATTCCTGCGACCATCTGTCAGAATGAAGCGACAACGCCTGCTCGATATATTCCAGCGCCTTTTCAAATTTGTTCTCCTTTGCTGAATCGAGGGCGAGCGATTTATATACGCGAGATTTTTTCTGCGGTTTTATGAATGTTCTTGCAAGAAGCGATGTATGTATTTGCTTTGCTTTGGAAACATCCCCACGCTGGCGGAGAATATCACCAAGGATGACGAATGCTTCGATGTTCTGCGTATCTTGTATGGCGGTATTTTTTAAATATTTTATCGCCGATTCGGAATCGTTCTCGACTATGGCAAGCAAACCTTTGATAAAACTATCGCTGCCTTTTTTTCTACGGGATTGCCAATTATACATTGAAATTCCCGCGATGATTACGACAACGACGAATATCAAAAAAATTACCAAAAGGCTCGTGCTCAACATTATTCCTCCTTATCCTGAACGCCGACATCTCCCAGCGGTATTGTTCTGAGCTGGTCGAGTTCTTCTTGAAGATGATTTATCGAACTTTTTAATTTCGCTATGCGCAGTCTCAACCGGATTTCTTGCGTGACAAATATCACGAGTGCCCATATTATGCCGAGGAAGAATGCCCACGCAACAACGATATTGAGAGAGACATCGGAAAATATTTTATACCCCAGTGAGAGCGTCCCAATGTAAATTCCTTGGTTGAGACTTATAAACCCCGCGAATGCGGCTATAAGTATAAGCAGCATAAACAATGATAATATCCGCATATCTCCTCCAATAAATTTGTTTCAAAAATTCATTTTTGCTTTGTTTTCGCAGCAATTTCTTTCAACTGCGGTTTAATTCTCTCGCGGGTGATTTTATCCGCTCTATCGATGAACAATATTCCGTTTATGTGGTCGCTTTCGTGGCAAAAGATTCTCGCTGCCATTCCAGTAAGTTCGCGCCTTTCTTTTCTCCGAACATCGTCGAACCAACCTTCTGCAACGATTTTCCTCGGACGCTCCACAGGAAAATATAGACCTGGAAACGAAAGACAACCCTCTTCTCGCAACACTGTATCGTGGCTTTGTTCGATGATTTTTGGGTTTATCACACCGACTAAATCGTATTTCCCCGCGCCTTGTGGAATTCCGATTACAATTGCGGGCAACACCAGCCCAACTTGCTGTGCCGCCAGTCCTGCGCCTTCCTTCTCACCGCAGACAATTTTCATTTCCTTTAGCAAATTTAACAAATCTGCCGGCGGTTCGCGATGAAAATTAACAGGCGATGCCTTCATTCGCAAAGTTTCATCGGGATAATATGTGAATTTTAAACTATACATTTCCATACAATAGTCGCATAATAT
>JALTEE010000025.1 GCA_027007865.1 bacterium | reverse complement strand
CGGTTGTTTCGATATTCTTCATCGAGGGCACTGCGAATATCTTTTTCGAGCGAGACAGATGGGAAATTTCCTCGTTGTTGGATTGAACACCGACGACAGCGTGCGAAGATTGAAGAGCAGCGGCAGACCGTATCAATCGCTGGAGGATAGAGCGTTCATTCTCGCATCGCTGTCATTTGTCGATGCGGTTATTCCATTTGCAGAAGATACTCCGCTCGAACTGATATTGTCGCTGCGTCCCGATATTTTAGTGAAAGGTGCAGACTATGAAATATCGAATATTGTAGGGGCAAACGAAGTTTCGAGTTGGGGCGGAAAAGTCGAGCGAATTTCGTTTGTCGAAGGGAAATCGACAACAGCGATTATAGAAAAAATTCGCAATGCGAATCCAAAATAATAAAGATAAAAACGAATTCGACATCATCAATCGACTATTGAAAACTATTAAATTTTATGGAAGGAAAATTATGCGAAGGAATTTTAAAAACTGGATGGTGCTCATTTCGGCGGTTGTTGTATTTCTGCCGATTGCTGTGTTTGGATGGGAGTATTTCAAAGACCTCGGCGGCGGATTGGACGATGGCAGAGATGTCGATATGTGCGCCGACGGAGGACTATTTATAACAGGTCGCTCGAATGCCTGGGCATATCCCGACGGCGACTTCGCTCACAACTGGTTCGACCACGAAATGTTTCTCATAAAACTCGACCCGAACGGCGAAGAAGAGTGGATTAGACATTATGGACAGACGGGCTGGTTCATATATTACAGCGATACAATCGGCTATTACGATGCGGGATGGAGCGTCTGCGCAACACCCGATTCGGGATGCATAATCGCAGGGAAAACTCAATCGCCAAATTACACAGACCCGTGGACAGGTTTTCCCGATGACTGTCCAGGAAACGACAATCTGCTTGTAGTCAGAGTAGATAAATACGGCGATACAATGTGGACAAAGTCTTACGGCGGATATTACTTCGACCGAACCTGGTGCGTCAGACTAATCCCGGGCACAAGCGATTTTTTCCTCGTCGGACCAACAGAATCATACGGTCCCGATATGCCATCGACCGATTACGAAAATATATGGATTATCAGAATCGATTCCGTCGGCAACATCGTCAGCCAGAGCTATTGGGCGGACGACACCCGCAGCGGACATACCGATGTGCGATGGTTCTGTCTGACACCCGATAACGGAATCGTTCTCGTTGGCGATACGGACGACCACGATACGACATATTCCGATGGGGACTCTACCGTTACCAGAAGAATTTGCAAGATGGTAATCGCGAAAACAGATAGTATGTGCAATATCATTTGGTCTAAAGTTATCGATAGAGGATATTTTCATTACTGCCGCAGTGTTTGCCCATATTACGGCGGCGGTTATCTCGCATTGACTTATGACCAGAACCCATCGAGAACTTGGATGCTTCTTTTCGACGAGGACGGTGATACAGTTTGGACAAAATATATCGGTCTCGATTCCACAGGCACCAGTGTCGTTGCAAATTACAGGATGATTGTTCAAGCGCCGGACAGCGGATTTTATATTGCGGGTTCCGGCGGAGGCGCTGCGAGAATACTTTGCACGGACAAAGAACTTAATACGAGATGGGAAGCCCTTTACGACTACGGTCCGCTGACAGAACTGCTCAATTCCTGTGTGATGACGCCAGACAGCGGATGCTTCGCCGCCGGACAGAGTTATTCGCGCTACCCTTACGATTATTCCGATATCTACGCATTCCGCGTCGATAGAGACGGAGAGGATTTTGCCGCCGTGAAGGAAACCAAAGTATCGAAACCGGCGGAAATTTCCATTTCTATTTCGCCGAATCCATTTAATTCATCGTGTAAAATTGCTATCAACTGTCATTCCCGTGAAAACGGGAATCCAGAAGGGCGGGCGGTGCTGGAGATATATGATTTGCGGGGGAATATTGTATGGCAAACTAATCTGAGCGACAGCAAGGGGCGACCGCAACGAGATGCGAAGCGTCAGTGGTCAAGCGGAACACTTGTCTGGACACCCGACAAATCCATCGCATCGGGAATATATCTCGTGCAAGCAACAAGCAGCGGGCAAACAATAGCGAAGCGAATCGTGTATATAAAATAGCGCATATCGAACAACCTCGCTTCGATATAGAAATCGCTCTGTTTTCACGGGGCGATTTTTTTATCGCAATATTTTCCTCGACAAATACAATTTTCAATATAAATTGCGGAAATATTGCGATACCAGTTCGCTTTTTTGGAGTATAAAATGCTGACATTTTTAAATTCATATATACTTCCTGCGCTCGCACTTGCGGCGCTGCCGATTTTGATTCACTTGCTGACACGACACAAAATCAAAGAGCAGCAATTTTCCGATATAAAATTTCTCGAAGAAATTCACCGCAAGCGGATGAAGCGGATGCGTCTTCGGCAGTGGCTGATACTGCTTCTGCGGACATTGATAATTTTATTTATCGTAGCGGCATTCGCTCGCCCGACGATACGCGGGATAAATTTCGGTGGTGTCGGCAGCCACGAAAAAACTGCTGTGGCAATACTTTTGGATGATTCATATTCCACAGGTGCCGTGCGCGGCGGAACGGATGTGTTCACATTCGAAAAAGCCGCTGCAAATAAAATTTTGTCCTTGCTCGAAGAAGGCGATGTCGCCGCTGTGGGAATATTCGATGAAAATGTCCGATGGCTCAATCCAAAGCCGAGCAGATTTTTCAAAAACCTTGCAGCGATGCTCGACACCGTCTCGATTTCAGATTTCGGTACGGATGTTCCAAATGCGATTGCGGAAGGTCAAAAAATGCTTGCATCATATTCGGCGCCTAACAAGGAAATCTATGTTCTAACCGATGGCACAGCAAAAGGATGGCACACACAGAGCACATTCGACACCACATCGCAGATTTCCATTTATGTGCTGCCGATTCCGCCTGACAGATTAGACAACAGAACAATAGTTGCGGCTGAATTCCCTCCACAATTGCTCGAAACGGGAAACTCGTTCGATATCGGGGCAGTCATCAAAAATAATGGCAAAGCGGTCAAAGGTGTTGTTGCGTCGCTGGTGCTCGATGGGAAAAAATCGTCGCAGACGATACTCGATATTCCCGCAGGTGCACAAATCACGGCGAACCTTTCAGGAATGCCATCCTCGGGCGGTTTCCACTGGGGATACACCGAAATTTCGGAGGATAACCTTCACGCGGACAACAGAAGATACATCACTTTTCGCATTCCGAAATCGGTAAAAGTTCTCATCGTCGGCAATGCAGAACAGCGAAAATTCTTCCGCCTCGCATTATCTCCCGAAGGCGAAACGAGTTTTTTCACGATTCGTGAAATAACAAGCGCTCAGCTCGGTGCACAGATTTTCACCGATTATGATGTCGTGCTTCTAATCGACCCTGCGTCGCCGTCGGATGCGGTTATAAGCAGGCTGCGAACATTTGTGTCGAGCGGTGGCGGAATGATGCTCGTCCCCGGTGAAAATTCTGCAAAAAATCTGTCATCGTTCAGGAAAATGCTTAAAAATTTTGGTGCGATAGATGTTTCATCGGTCATCGGCGACACATCACAAACAGCGCAACTCGGATGGGGGAAAGCAAACATAGAACATCCTGTGCTCGATGTCTTTCGAGAAACATCTCTTCCGCCTGTTGTCGTAAAAAAAATAGTGCAGTTCTCTATCGGCGAAGGACAGGTATTTTTGCGCTTTGGCAACGATATGCCTGCTCTCGCAGATGTTCCGCTCGGAGATGGAAGAATTATTGTATCCGGATTTTCAACAGATATGCGCTGGGGAAATGTTCCAATTTCGGGTTTCTTCGTCCCGATGCTGCATCGAGTTTGTCAGTATCTCGCATCCGATGTGGCGTATTTCGATGTGGGCTATCCCGTTGGTAGCGATATTTCGCGGACAATCGAAGACTTCACGGGCAGCGGAAAATTATACATTCATTTTCCTGGTGGAAGCGGGATTTTTGCCGCACCGAGATTTGTCGGTGGAAAACCGGCGATTTTTATCCACAATTTGCAGAGAGCGGGAATTTATACTATTACAGCCGATGCGGAAACGCTCGATATGTTCGCAGCAAACATTTCTCCCGCCGAAGGAGACATAACACCACTCGATAGTAAAACGCGCAAAAATATCTCTGTGAAATGGCTCGACCCCGAAAAAGACATAGCTGCTCAAATTCTTTCCGCACGATATGGCGTCGAACTTTGGCGAACTATGCTGATTTTAGCGCTACTGCTTATGGCTGCCGAAATGATAATCGAAACACGATGGAAGAAAAAAGATTAGATTTTATAGTTCCACACACACCACCCATCTGGATTCCTCCCGCCAGGGCGGGAGAAATGACAAATGGAATGGTGTCATTCCAAATCACTCCATCGTCATTCCAAACAAAATCCTCTGTCATTCCCAACTCGATTGGGAATCCAGATAAAGTGTTTAATATTAAATATCTGGTCGCACCGCTAAGCGTCGATGGTCAAGCGGAATGTTTTTTCCATTTTTTTCGCCATTGCTCGATTGTTTCAGGCACAGGGTCTTCCCCACCACGAACAAATGGGTTACATCGTAAAATCCGCCAGGCAGACATTATTCCACCCCAAAAAACGCCGTGCTGTTTAACCGCTTCCTCCGCGTAATGCGAGCAGGTCGGCTGAAATCGGCAGGATGGCGGGAAAATCGGCGAGATAACTGCACGATAAATTTTTATCAATGTAATGAATATATTTCGCATTAGAAGTTCCACCATTTTTTTAATACAAAGACGCGGAGAAAAAAGTTTATAGTCTATAGCTCTCCACACTTCGCCCCTCTGGCTTCCTTCCACCGGGGCGGGAGAAATGACAAATAGAATGGTATCATTCCAAATCACTCCATCGTCATTCCAAACAAAATCCTCTGTCATTCCCAACTCGATTGGGAATCCAGATGGGGTGGTGTGTATCGTATTTCTGGATTCCTCCCGCCCTGGCGGGAGAAATGACAGATCGAATCCCGCTACGATGGGATTTCGAAAATCTGAGCGACGACAAGGAACGATTCCAACCAACAAAATCTATGCCTCGCGAACTCGGCTACATTTTGTATCTCGGGATTTCGCTATGCTCAACCCCGATGCACAGCAAAGCATAGATGGTCAAGCGGAACGCTTGTCAACGGGCAATTACTACCGTTCCGTTACATATTACTTCGCCATCCTTGATGATGAGCCAGATATATAATCCTTCGGGAACTTTGTTGCCGCTATTGTCTTCACCGTTCCAGTCTCTTGCACCGAAATCCGAAAAGCCCGATATATCCTTTAGCTCCCGCTCATATATCAGGATATTTCTCAAATCGTAAATCAGCAGTGTTGCATTTTCACTGAACATATAAGGATAATCGAACACGGCGATTTCGTTTGTGCCATCGTTGTTCGGTGTGAATGGGTTCGGATGCACATAACACGGCACTTCCGGTTCGATAAAGAACCAGTATTCTGTTTGGAGCAAGTTATCGTCGCAATAATCTATCTGGTCGACGGCTCGGATATCGACCCATACTGTCTCGCCGGACGGGAATGAAAGCCCGAACGCCTCCGGCTTGAATGTAATCTGTCCGCCCTGAATAGAAGCATCGCTGTCCCACAATAAATCACTTAGATTATACTGCACTCCGTTGATATATAATACGATAGACGAAGTATCAACGCCTGAAATAGAATCGCCGACTGTAATTACAATATCCTGCTCTCTATCACGAACCATTGTGTCGGTGGGCTCATTGAGGATGCTCCAAGGACTCGCCATATCCATAACGAACGACCATTCCACTGTATCCGCCATCTCATTTCCGAGCATATCGTCTGCAGCGAGAAGCCTCACATTAATAGTATCCCCGTTCTGGAACGGCGGGTTTGGATAATAATAAAGCGTGTCGTTAGAATATGATAATTCGGAGTCAGCAGTAGTATATGTAATTCCATCTACTTCGAGTAGTATCGTAGCGGGGTCGACACCATCAGGGTCTTCGATGAGCATAATTATGTGTTCATTGACGCAGGAACTGAATGCGCCGTCGAATGGTCTTACAATCGTTCCCACAGGCCCGCCTGGAGCGATGAGAAATGCCCATCCAACTATGCTGTCGTTCGGCGTGCAGTATCCTGGCGTAGTTTGGTCGTATGCGTAAAGAGATACATTTATCCACTGTCCGCCTGTCCATCGAATGCCGGCGCTGTCGGGAACAAAAACGAGTGTCGTGTCGTTCTGCCAGTATAGTGCAGGACTGTCGAGTGTATATGGAATACCATCGACGGTCAGCACCACCGAAGTGTCGGCAATGCCAGTAATTCTATCCACCGCAACAAGTGAAATTAGCGGCGTCCTCGCGCGCACTGTATCGGAATCGGATGGAACAAACGCAAATGCTTCGTATGCGGACAAATCCATATAGAATTCTACGCAGACCACAGAGTCGAGCGGGTTTTCGAGCGTATCCATCGCTGCGATAACGCACACCTGAATTGTGTCGCCATCTGCAAATGGCGGAGCAGGATTTAGCACGAGCGTTCCGCTGCTCTCGTCCCAGTGAAGTTGCGCATCCGTGCCGACAACAAGTATGGATGTGTCCGCAAAATTCGTAATTATCCGAACGGTAATAGATGTATCGATGATATTGTCACCCTGCGGGTCATACAGTTGAATCGCCACGCTTTCATCTTCACAGGCAGAAACTATGAACGGTTCGGGATGCTCGATTTCCGCAACAGGTCCGCCGACTGCAATAGTGAAAAACCAGCAAGAATCGAGTGTATTTGGTCCGCAGGTATCGGGTGAATCATCAGCGATGGCACATACAGAAATAGTGTCCCCACCAAACCATTCGATACCCGCAACAGACGGGTCGAAACACGCTTGTGAACCATCCCAAGTGAAACCGGACGAAGTCGATGAATATGTGGTGCCGTCGATGACGAGATTTACGGAAGCACCGTCCACGCCGGAGAGAGAATCGTAAATTCCGACACATATATTCGGTGTGGAAACAGATATGACTTCACCCGGCAGCGGCGTCTGCGAAAGAACAACAGAAGGCATTAAATCCACAATGAATGTATCCGTGGCAATGCTCATCATCGGATTGAAAAGCGAATCGTATGCGGTAATCACGGAAATACAAACTGTTTCGGCATTTACGAATGTCGGCGACGGAACATACCAGAATGCGACAGAATCGGGGAATTCGACGATGTGAGCGATTTCGGTTGCAGCAGCGTCGCCGACTCGCAGCGTCTCGATATCGGAACAGCCATATCTGCCTACGACAATTCGTATCGAATCCGCAATTAGACCGGATGTATCAACCACAACAATCGGAATCGAATCGGGGTCGCAGGCAAAATATGTCCACTCCGCTCGGCGATGAATTATTGCATAGGGTTCGCCGGGCATAATGGTAAAAGACCAACAGGTATCGAGTTCGTTCGGCGGACATTCCCCACCTGTCCAATCACCGATACCATAGTAATCATCCGCAAGGTCGAACACATCGCAACAAATATTCACAACATCTCCGCCAATCCAGAATAGTCCGACTGCGGACGGGTCGAATGTGAGTAGTCCTGTGGTGGTGTCGAATGTTATTCCGGCGGACGACAAATCGTAATCCGTGCCGTCGATTGTGAGAACGAGGCTGTCTAATGCAAGCCCGGCAATGCTGTCGGCGATGTAGAACGAAATCGTCGGCGCAATTTCTCCAACCGTCGAACTCGGCGCAGGCATAATACTCCAAATTACAGGATTATACCTGTCGATAATGAAATCCCAACTGAGCGGTGTTTCGAGCGGATTGCCATAGTCGTCGTAGCATTCGAGCAGTTCGACTGTAATATGAGAACTGTCAGGCCACGCCGGCGACGGGATGTAATATAGCATCGTATCCGCATCGCTGTATGATAATCCGGGGTCGCCCCAGTGCAGTGTGTCGTCGTTCACGACGAGCACGATTGTGCTTTCGTCCACGCCCGAACTGTCGAATAGCCAGATGGCGATATATTCCACGACACAGGATGAATATCCGAATGCGCGCCGTGCTTCCGCAACGGGACCGCCCGCTTCGATGAAGAATGTCCAGCAAGTATCGAGGACATTATCGGCGCAGTAATCGGTGCTGTCAGTGGCGTGAACACAAATTTCCACAGGTGCGCCCCCGGAAAATTCAACGCCGACAGATTCCGCATTCCAGACAAAATCTCCGCTGCCATCGTCATACGGTATATAAGGTGTTCCGTTCACAGTAAATATGATTGTCGATGAATCGAGTCCGCTGCCAAGGTCATCAAGGCGGAAGCGCACTTCGGGCGTATGGTCTGGAACCATCTCGCCGGCAACAGGCGAAGCACCGAACACAAAAGGAGACTCTTCATCCATATAAAATTCCCAGCAAAGCGGTATCGGAGACATCACATTCTCGAGATAGTCTTCGCTGTAATCTATGCAAACCCATACAGTTTCAGGGTCGGCAAAAGGCGGTGTCGGGGAATATTCTACCGTGTAATATGTGGAATCGCCCGTTAGCGTTACGCCCGGCGAATCATATAGTAGATGGAGCGTGTCTGCGATGTCGGACGAGCGCACAACGCTGAATTGAATGGATGTATCGACAACACCGTCGCCGTCTTCGAGAGTGAATACGATATGTTCATCGTCACAGGAACTCCACGCTCCGTCGAACGGACGAACGATACTCGGATATGGTCCACCAGGTGCGATGTAGAATGTGCAACAATAAGTTGAATCATTTGGAATGCACAAATCGGGGCTGTCGAACACAGAAACGCAAACTCGGACAGAATCCCCACCAGACCAGCGTAGCCCTGCAAGCCCTGTGTTCACAACAACATGAAAACCATCGACAGAAACAGATGAATCGGTAATCGAAAGAACTACGGTATCATCAATAGTGATAATTGTGAGAAGGGCATTTACGCCGGATAAATTATCGCTCATAGAAAACGATATATTAGGTCGTCCTGTCGAAACAGTATCGCGACAGACAGGGTCGAAATCATATACCAGCGGCGGCTCGAGGTCTACCCAGAACGCCCATTCAGTCGCGTTCGACAGCGGATTGCCAAGCATATCTGACGCAGAAATTATCGCGACATAAACAGATTCGTCGTTCACCCAAAAACCCGTAGAATCATCGGGGCAAAATGTTAGAGTGTCCGGAGACCACATCAACTGCGGGTCGCTCAAATCGAATGTATCCGCAATATCGGTAGAAATTACAACAAGTTGTATCGTCGATGGGTCAACGAGAGTATCGTCGTCGGTCAGCGTGAGGACAATGCACTGATTTTCACAGGCTGTGATTTCTCCCGGCTGCGGAGTTACAATATCGGCAACGGGTCCCATAAGATGCACTTCGAATGTCCAGCAGAACAGCGTATCGTTCGGCGGGCAATAATCGGGACTGTCTTCCGCATAAACACAGACATTTATAGTATCGAAATCGTTCCATGACGAATCGAGCGCTCGAATATCGAATGTCAAAAGCGATTCAGCGGGGTCCCATGTTACGCCGGGGTCCCAAATGTGCAGTGTATCGCCGTTTATAATGAATACCAATGTGCTATCGTTCACTCCGGACAACGAATCATAAACATATATCGAAATCAGCGCTGTATCGTTGTTGAAAATCGTGTCCGGCGGCGGAATAGGTTCCCACACATTCGGAGCGGACAAATCCATTATAAAAGTCCAGCAGAGCGAATGCGCCATATGATTGCCGAGACTGTCCATCGCATCGAGAAGACAGACATCGATTATTTCCGCATCGTGCCAAACGACTCCCGCATCGAGCGGAATGAACACGAGCGTGTCATTATAATATGTCATTGCACCTGTGGATTCGTATTCCGCATAAGTAAAAACAGAATCCTCGATTTGAAGGACAATCGAACCTGGAACAACGCCGTCAGGGTCGGTGATGGACAATTGAATCTCCTGCATAAGACTATCGCACGCAACCCAAGCGCCCGGATTGTAAGTGATTATTTCTCCGATAGGACCGGAAAGACTTACGATGAACCACCAGCAGTTTGTCGTATCGTTCGGTCCGCAGAATGTCGGCGTATCGACCATCGATTCCACGCAGACCCATACGGTATCGCCATCCTCGAATTCATATCCAGCAATTGTCGGAACAATTTCAAAATGAGGCGGAACCCACAATACACCAGGGTCGCCGACAGCAAATGTATCCACATAGAAAAGCGTTCCGCAGGTATCAGTAACGGTTACGAAAAATGATGTCCAATCGAGTCCCGCTACAGAATCCGTGATGTCGAAAGATATTGTCGGTTCTGCCGTCGCCATCGTTCCCGAATCGGGCGGGAAATGCGACCAGGTTACAGGTGGCGAAAAATCTGTATAGAATATCCACACAAGTGGCAAGTCCGCTGCCGATGTTCCAAAGATGTCACGAACTTCGAGGAGTGTGACGGTTATCGTGTCGTGCGTTTCCCAATATCCCATAGGCGGCGCAAAAACGAGAACGGTATCCGAATCACCATATTCGACATATAACCAAGGATGAAATATTTCAAAAGTATCAGGTGAACCGTCGCCATTGTCTATTACAAGGGTAATAGTATTCGTATCTATCGGTCCAACAGCGCCGTGCAAAAGAATTTCCACTGTCGAATCTTGACATGCAACAACACTAAACGGGTCGGGAAATTGAATTTCTACCCACGGCTGCCCGTGAACCCAGTAGAATGTCCAACAATCCGTCGTATCGTTCGGTCCGCAGGTGTCGGGAGAATCCGCCGAATAGACGCATATTTCCACAGCGCAGGTTTCGCCGGCGCCGAGACAGATGTCCTCCGATAAATTCACGGTGAGCGAATATGTGCTGTCGGGAAGAAGTAGCCAAGACCAGTCGCTCCAATATGTGCCATTAACCGTCACATTGACGGAAGAATAATCGAGTCCCGAAATAGAATCGAAAATTTCGACATAAGCGCTGTCGGGAAAATCGTGCACAACAGTATCCGGTGGAGGGTAATGATTAAAATAGACAGGTGGGTCGTAATCGAGGACGAACATCCAGCCGATTGGCAGATTCGATATGCCGTGCCCGTAGATATCGGAGCCGGCAATCAATTCCGCCCAAATAGTATCGCCGCTCGGGAAATAGCCCGGGTCGGGAGTGAAAACTGCCGTTGTCTCATCGACCATATTAAACCAATCGCTCGTGATACTATACGATACTACCGCATAAGAAGTGCTCCACACTTGGAGAACGAGGGACATCGAGTCGAGCGGGTCGTCTTCGTCGTCGTGATATGCTAAAAATATTTCAGCAGGGTCGCAGGCAACAATGGATGCCGAATCGGGAGCAAAGAACCAGGCTATCGGCGGTGTGTCTGTATAATATTCACAGCAAAAGAGTGTATCGTTTGGACCACATAGGTCACATCCCGATTCGCTGGCAGGAACCTGGTCCTGCGCAAAAATGCAAACCTCAACAGTGCCAGTGCTAGCAACTCCGAGTTCAGAAAAAGTTCCGGAAAGTATCGCATTGCCACTCGAATAATCACCTGTATAACTAACATTGCCTCCGCCCATATAAAACGCTGTGCCGTTCACAGTGAAGTAAATCCCGAGCACATCTATTCCGGATATATCATCAGAAAGTCCTATAGTAACATATAGAGAGGTATCGGCAATTTCGGTGTAGCAAGGCGGGTCTATACTCACAATATCAGGCGGAAGTAAATCGACAGCGAAACTGCAATGAAGAGTATTCAGCATTGCACAACCATTTATATCTTCAGCGCTGACAATTTCATAGTCAACAATCTGTCCGTGTGTCCAGGGTGTCGATGGTGTCCAGGTGAGGACATCGCCAGCAAACGACATATGGTCGGGGAAATGGTATGTTGTGCCGTTGACAATCATCGAAATCGTGGATGTATTCACGCCATCGGGGTCTGTCAATTGGATTGTCATCTGTTGGTCGTCGCAAGCGGTGTATGTGGCGCCTGTCCCGCAGGGAGGACAGAGTGGTGTCGCTTCCGGTCCCGGGCAAGCGCAGTCTTCGAGGAAAACGCAACCCGTTATAGTATCGGTATATCCGCCACCTTCTATCACTGCGTTAAAACATCCATCGGGTCCCGTGCAACCAGCAATTGTATTTATTCGCCAGACGAAGCAGTGTTCTTCGCCATTATACCACGGACCGTATGTTTGCGGATTCGCACTCAAAAGCGTGATGCACGCACCGGGAGTAACCGTTGCTGTTCCCGGATTTATCGTGCTGCCAGATGAATTTGTTACGCAGAAATTTATTATTTCGAAAGTATCGATTAGCGCAACGACATCGTCGAACACGGTGCTCCAAGATGTTCCGAGTGAATACCAATTTCCGCCGGATGCGGTGGATGTGTTGTGATACCAATTATATGCGCCTGCGCTTCCCACAGATGCACAACCGCTGCAATATGGTGAACTTTGCGTCTCGGAAAACAGAACAAATCCACCAGCAATAATATCGTTATATACATCCGTCTGGCAGTATGAGCAACTTCCATCGCAACCGCCATCTCCACATTGATAATAACAGGCATCGGTAAAGAAAATGAGTATATGAAGTGCATCGGGTCGCCAATCGTAATTGTTCATCGCCGCTTCTATAGCGCACAGTGCATTTTCGGGAGTATCGGCTCCTCCCCACGCCGATATCGCATTTACCCACGGCTGAAATGAACCCCAGTAATCGCTCGTCATTTGAAGCCCAGCAACCGCTGCTGTAGAATCATAGGCACGCCTGCTGCCCGACGGTCCGACTAAATCACCGTATTCAACTCCTCCAAGCCGATAATCGTATCCGCGCGAATCGAGATTAGATATAAAACCGTTGATATTTGACCTAACTCCGCTGATAGTCGAACCCATACTTCCAGTATTGTCGATAACGAACACAATATCGACAGCGCCGGTATCAATTCGGCAACCGAGGTCGATTGTAAATTCTCCGTCGAGCATTTCCTTCATTTCATATCGGACGCCGCGATAGAGAAAATACGCATTGTTCACTTGTA